>JAOUGG010000008.1 GCA_029857855.1 Acidimicrobiia bacterium
GACGGCGATGATCGTGGTCGCACCGGCGATACGGGAGCCTTCGATGGCGGCGTTGCCGACGCCGCCGCAGCCGAACACGGCCACCGAGTCACCGCGGGAGACACCACCGGTGTTGATGGCGGCACCGATGCCGGCCATGACGCCACAGCCGAGTAGGCCGGCGGCCTCGGGGCTGGCGGCAGGGTCGATCTTCGTGCACTGCCCGGCCGCCACCAGGGTCTTGTCGCAGAACGCCCCGATGCCAAGCGCCGGCGACAGCTCGGTGCCGTCGGTCAGCGTCATCTTCTGGGTGGCGTTGTGGGTGTTGAAGCAGATCTGGGGTTTGCCCTTGAGGCAGGATCGGCATGAGCCGCAGACCGCGCGCCAGTTGAGGATCACGTAGTCGCCGGGGGCCACGTCGGCGACGTCGGGCCCGACCGACTCCACGATGCCGGCCGCTTCGTGACCGAGCAGGAACGGGAAGTCGTCGTTGATGCCGCCCTCACGATAGTGGAGGTCGGTGTGGCAGACGCCGCAGGCCTTGATCTCGACAACGGCCTCGCCGGGGCCAGGGTCGGGGATGACGATCGTCTCAACCGAGACCGGCTCGCCCTTGGCCTTGGCGATGACCCCGCGTACTTCCTGTGGCATGATTGCTCCTACTTGTGCGTTCGACCCGATTGTGCGCAATCGAGACTAGCCGATCGCTTCGACGCGGACACGACCGCCGCCTGGCCGGCGCTTCACCCTGGTGGTCGCGGCCATCGCCGTCGGTTTGCCCCTCTGGGCGTCGTTCACCTACCGATCGGCGGTTCACGATCTCCATGCAGAGCTGGGCTCGGTGCGCATCGACTCTGCGGATGTCGTCGATGCTCGGATCGAGCGATGCTGGAACGGAGTGGCTCCGGCGTCGGTCCGTGTGCTCGTACCGAACGGCGATCAGACGCTGAGCGAGGTGGTGTCCGCGTTCCTCGCAGCGCTGGGCGCGCTCGGCTTCGAGCGGCACGGTGGTGTCGTCGGCACTGTGGCGTCCCGGCCTCGTTCCGACGATCTCGACGACGACGTCATCTCTGCCGTCTTTGACGACACAAACGGGCGCGTCGTCCTCATCGCCGACCCGTTTGATGCCGATATGGTAACCTGCCTTCCCTTCTAGCCATCGCAGGTCCACATGACGGTTAGCCGAAACGCCCGAATCCCGGGGCCGAGCGTCCGCCGCCTGACGCAGATCCTCGTTGTTGCGCTGGCCGTCGGCCTGCTCGTCAATGCCTGTGTGGCGGATGAGTCCGATGAGGGCAAGGGACAGGGCGACGACGTCACGCAGGAGAACCACAGCCACGACGAAACGGCCTCCGACGCCGAGTTGTCGGAGGTCCCACTGTCGGATTCCGAGGTGACCGTCGTGGTGGCCAACTCGCCGGGCACGCTGGTGCCCGCCACATCGCAGCGGCTCATGACCGCAATCCTCGATCCGTCCGGCGTCGGCTACCTCGGCAGTGCGCAGGATCCGATCGAGGTCGTCGTTCGCCCGGTCGATGCTCCGGGCGCAGCCGACTCCGAGCAGCGGTTGAACGCCCGCTGGCTGTCGGCCCACGAGGCCGGGCTCGGGCTGTACCTTTCCGAGCCGGTCTTCGACGCCGCCGGGATCTGGGAGGTGCGGATCGAGTCGCAGGGTACCGACATCGGAGGCACGCTCGTCGAGGTCGCCGCCGAACCGGTGATGCCGCTGATCGGATCGGCGGCACCGCCGAGCGATTCGCCGACCTCGGCCGGCCGCAGTGACCTCACCGCCATTTCGACCGACACCGATCCCAATCCGACGTTCTACGAGCTGAGCATCGGTGATGCGGTGACCAGCGGAACGCCGACGGTCATCGCCTTCGCCACCCCCGCCTTCTGCCAGACCGCGCTCTGCGGCCCGACCATGGAGCATGTTCGTGAAACCGTGGCCGGACGGTCCGACCTGAACGTGGTCCACGTCGAACCCTACGACCTCACCGAGGCCCGGTCCGGCAACCTGGTGCCGGTCCCGGCCATGGTGGAGTGGAACCTGCCGACCGAACCGTGGGTGTTCGTGGTCGACGGATCGGGCACGATCACCGCGGCGTTCGAGGGCATCTTCGGGGCCGACGAACTGTCCGCCGCCCTCGACGCCCTCGACGCGGGCTAGACGGGATTGGCGGTCAACGTCTCGTCGAGCGACCGGGCCAGCAGATCGCAAGCCAGTTCGATTTCTGATTCGGTGATGATGTACGGGGGTGCGATGATGACGTGGTCACCTCTCGCGCCGTCGGCCGTGCCGGCCGAGGGGTAGCACAGCAGGCCGTTGGCCTGGGCCACGTCCTTCAGGCGGGCTGCCACCTGGGCTTCCGGTGCGAACGGCTCCTTGGTGTCGCGGTCAGCGACAAACTCGAGGCCCCAGAACATCCCCCGACCCCGGATGTCGCCGACGTTGGGGTGGTCACCGAACCGCTCCCGCAGGTGATCCTCGAGGACCCGACCCATCGTCGCTGCCCGTTCGATGAGGTCGTGCCGGGTCAGTTCGTCGAGGACGGCGAGACCGGCCGCCACGGCCATCGGGTGGCCCTGATAGGTGTGGCCATGCTGAAAGAAGCCTGAGCCGTCGAGGATCGTGTCGTGGATGATGTCGGTGCAGATCATGGCACCGAGTGGCTGATAGCCGGCACCCAGTCCCTTGGCCAGACACACGATGTCGGGTGCGATCCCGTCGTGTTCGGAGGCGAACAGGGTTCCGGTCCGCCCCATACCGCACATCACCTCGTCGAGGATCAACAGGATGCCGTGACGGTCGCAGATCTCCCGGATGCGGCGGAAGTAGCCGTCGACCGCAGGTACCGCACCGAGCGTGGCGCCGACCACCGGTTCGACCAGGAAGGCCATGACGGTGTCACGCCCCAACCGTACGATCTCGGCTTCCAGTTCGTCGGCCACCCTCCGGCCGTAGGCCTCCGACGTCTCGTCCTCGCACCGGTGGCGGTACTCGTAGCAGGGGGCGATATGGGAGTTCTCAACCAGCAGCGGATGGTACGGCGCACGACGGGCCACGTTGCCGCCGGCGGCCAGCGCCCCGAGCGTGTTCCCGTGATAGCTCTGGCGGCGGGCGATGACATGACGCCGGCGCGGATCACCACGCTCGACGAAATACTGGCGCGCCGCCTTGATCGCCGATTCGACCGCCTCCGATCCTCCCGACACGAAATACACGCGGTCCAGGCGACCGGGAGCGGCGGCCGCCAGCCGTCGGGCCAATTCCTCGGCCGCCTCGGTAGTGAAGAACCCCGAGTAGGGAAAGGCGATGGCGTCGAGTTGGGCGGCAACGGCGGCGGCCACCGTTCGGTTGGAGTGGCCGAGGCAGGAGACCGCCGGTCCGCCGGAGGCGTCCAGGTAGCGGCGCCCCTCGGTGTCGACGATGAAACAGCCGTCGCCGGAGGCGGCGAACGGTGCGTGTTCGTGGCCTCTGCGGCCCATGATGTGGCTTGCTGCGATCACGCCCCGAATGGTAGATCGGTTGGCTGGTGGGGGCCGAAGCGACGACCGTAATCGACGAAATCGGCGGTGCCGACCGGTGCTCGCTGGCTACGGTTTGCCCATGGAGATCGAGATCCGGCCGACCCGTCCCGACGAATACCGCACAGCCTGCAACACCATGTGTCGAGCCCTCCTCACCCCGCCGCCGAATGACGACCGGTGGGCGAAGAGCCTGCCGGCGTGGGAGCTCTCGATCTCCTATTCGGCCTGGGAAGGCGACGAATGTGTGGGCCACGCCGCCAACCTGCACGTCGAGACCACGGTGCCCGGTGGGGCCGCACTCGACACGGGGGCCGTGACCTGGGTCGGTGTGCTGACCACCCACGCCCGGCGAGGGGCGGGCACCGGCCTGATGCGGGCCCTCGTCGACGATGCGGCCGAGCGGGGATGGCCGCTGCTCAGCCTCCGGGCCAGTGAGGCGACGATCTACCGTCGCTACGGCTTCGGTGTCGCCGGCGACTTCGCCGCCGTCGAGATCGACGCCCGGCGGGCTCGACCGGTGCGGGGCGCGGCGCCCGGGGCGATGCGGCTGTTGACGGCCGACGAGTTCCCCGCGGTCGTCGACGAGGTCTACCGACGGTGCCTTGACCGGAGGCCGGGTCTGATCACGCGGCCCGAACCGTGGGCCGAACGCCACTTCCAGGCCGTCGGAGAAGGCAAGGAGAACGCGCTGGTGGCCGTGCACCTCGACGAGCGCGGCGAGCCCGATGGCTACGTGTACTACACGACCAGCTGGGCCGAGACTCTCGACCAAGGCGGAAGAGGGAAGATCCACGATGTCTTCGCCGTTTCCGACGACGTCGAGCTGGCGCTGTGGCGGTATCTGCTCACCATCGACCTGGTGGAGACGTGGACCTCGCCGGGTCGGCCGATCGACGATCTGATCATCGAGGCCGTCGCCGACCGTCGGGCCCACCGGGTCACGTCGGTCATGGACGAACAGTGGCTGCGGCTGGTCGACGTCGACACCGCGTTGGCCGCTCGAACCTATTCACCCTCCGGTGGTGAGGGCATCGTCGTGGCCGTGGTCGACCCGATGATCGAAGCCAACAACGGGCGCTGGCACGTTGACGGTTCCGGAGCCCGTCGAACCGACGAGCCGGCCGATCTGATCGCCGACATCGACGCGCTCTCCGCCCTCTACCTCGGCGGTATGTCGTGGCGGACCGAAGCCGCAGTCGGCCGGGTTCGCCCCGGTCCGTCCGTCGAGGACGCCCGCCTCCGGGGCGTTCTGGCCGGGGCCGACCACTTGTTTTCCGTCAAACCGCTGCCGTTCTGCGGCACCTTCTTCTGAAATGCCGTTGTCGTCTCCGGATCGTGGTGGTTGAATGGTGGCGATGACCTTCAACCATCGTGCCCCTCGGGCACCGAAGAACATCGCCATCGACGTAGTACTTATGTAGCGCACGCCGCTGCGAGTTCATGCTGCGTGCGCCAAGCCTCCCAAACCCGGGGGGCTTTTCCGTTTTTCGCCCGAAGATGCCGAGCCCCGATCCACGAAGAGAAGATCCATGACTGTTCAATCGACCAGCGAACCGATACGTCTGAACGGGGGTCAAGCCCTGATCAAGAGCCTGGAGATGGAGGGCGTGGAGGTGGTGTTCGGCTACCCGGGCGGTGCCATCCTCCCGGTCTACGACCCGATCATCGACTCGAAGATCCGCCACGTGCTGGTCCGCCACGAACAGGGGGCCGGCCACGCCGCCGAAGGGTACGCCCACGCCACCGGCCGGCCGGGGGTGTGCATGGTGACGAGCGGTCCCGCCGCCACCAACATCGTCACCCCGCTGGCCGACGCCTACCTCGATTCGGTCCCGATGGTGTGCATCACGGGTCAGGTCGCCGTGGCTTCGATCGGCACGGATGCGTTCCAGGAATGCGACACGACCGGCATCACCCGGTCGATCACCAAACACAACATGCTGGTGACCAAGGCGTCCGACATTCCCCGCGCCGTCCGGGAGGCGTTCCACATCGCCACCACCGGCAGGCCCGGCCCGGTGCTGATCGACATCCCCAAGGACATCGTCGACGCCAACAACCCCGACGCCTATTTCGATTTCACCTACCCGCCCGAGATCGATCTGCCGGGCTACGCCCCCCAGCCCCAACCCGCGCCGGCCAACATCACGGCCGCGGTCGAGCTGATGAAGGCGGCCGAACGACCGGTTCTCTACGTCGGCGGTGGTGTGCTGAAGGCTCGTGGCGCCGATGCGTTGCGGCGGCTGGCCGAGTTGGGGAACATCCCGGTCGTCACCACGTTGATGGCCCGTGGGGCGCTCCCCGACAGCCACGAACTCAACCTGGGCATGCCGGGCATGCACGGCAACTACACGGCCGTTACCGCCATCCAGCGCTCTGATCTGCTCATCGCCATGGGGGCCCGGTTCGACGATCGGGTCACCGGGAAAGTGTCGGCCTTCGCCCCGGACGCCAAAATCATCCACGTCGACATCGACCCGGCCGAGCACGGCAAGGTTCGGATGCCCGACGTGTCGGTCGTCGGCGATTGCCGGTTGGCCATGGAGGCGATGCTGAGCGAGCTCGCCGGTGCCGGCGGCGCGGAGGCGTTCGCCGACCACACGCAATGGCGTCAGCAACTCTCGGGCTGGCAGGAGAAGTACCCGCTCACCTACGCGCCGTCCGCGCCCGGTGAGTACGTGAAACCGCAGCAGGTCCTCGAGACGCTGCGTGACGCCTGTCCGTCCGACACCATCGTCGCCTCGGGCGTCGGTCAGCATCAGATGTGGGCCAGCCAGTACTGGCGCTTCGAACACCCCTACACCTGGATCAACTCCGGCGGCCTCGGAACCATGGGGTTCTCCATCCCGGCCGCCATCGGCGCCAAGGCCGCCTTCCCCGACCGGATGGTCTGGGCGGTCGACGGCGACGGGTGTTTCCAGATGACCGGTCAGGAACTGATCACAGCCTCGGTGGAGCGCATCCCGATCAAGGTGGCGTTGCTGAACAACGCCTATCTCGGCATGGTTCGCCAGTGGCAGGAGCTCTTCTACGACGAGCGTTACTCCGAGGTCTACCTGAGCCACGACACGCCCGACTACGTGAAGTGGGCCGAGTCGATGGGCTGTGTCGCCTTCCGGGTCGAGGAGCCGGCCGAGATCGAGGTGGCCATCGCCAAGGCCAACGAGATCAACGACCGACCCGTTCTCATCGAGTTCCGCTGTTTGAGTGAGGAGAAGGTCTACCCGATGGTCCCGGCCGGCGGCTCGAACGACGACATCATCGTCGACCCGTCCCAGCGGGGCGACGCCAAGGGTACTGTCGACCCGTCCCAGCGGGGCGACGCCAAGGGTACTGTCGACCCGTCCCAGCGGGGCGACGCCAAGGATTCCGAGGGAGCAGCACAATGACCGCCAGCATCGTCGACAACCGCAAGCCCCAGGACCGCACCATCGTGGTCCTGGTCGAGAACAAGGCCGGCGTGCTGGCCCGGGTGGCCGACCTGTTCGCCCGCCGGGGCTACAACATCATCTCCCTCGCCGTGGCCCCGACCAACGACGATCGCTTCAGCCGTATCACGATCGTGGTCGACGTCGAATCGGCGCCACTCGATCAGATCGTGAAGCAGCTGTTCAAGCTGATCAACGTGGTCGAGATCGCCGAACTGGCCCCTGAGCTGGCGGTCGAGCGTGAACTGCTCCTGGCCACAGTCCGGGCTCCTCAGGACACCCGCAGCCGCATCATCGAGCTGGTCGACGTGTTCGAGGGCAAGATCCTCGCCGTGTCGCCCGATCACCTCACCGTTAGCCTCGATGGCAGACCATCGAAGCTCGACGACTTCGAGGCGCTGCTGGAGGGATATTCGATCGTGGAGCTGCAACGTTCGGGTCGGATCGCACTCCCCAAAATCGGCCGGGACGTTCCCCGGCTGCGAGCCGTGGTCGAGGCCTCCTAGCCCGACCGTTCAACCATTCGCTAGCAACAAGAACCGAACCAAGAGGAAACCGCAATGGCCAACATCTACTACGAAGCCGACGTCGACCGCTCCCAGATCAGCGGCCGCAAGGTGGCGATCCTGGGCTACGGCTCGCAGGGCCACGCTCATGCGCTGAACTTGAAGGAGTCCGGCATCGACGTACGGGTCGGCCTGCGCGACGGCTCCTCGTCGGCGGCCAAGGCCACCGAGGCCGGGCTTGCGGTGTCCTCGATCGCCGAGGCCGCGGCCGATGCCGACGTGATCATGATGCTCATGCCCGACACCGAGATGGGTGCCATCTACACCGAGCACGTCGAGCCGAACCTGAGTGATGGCGACGCCCTGTTCTTCGCCCACGGCTTCAACATCCGGTTCGATCTGATCAAGCCGCCGGCCGGTGTCGACGTATGTATGGTCGCCCCGAAGGGCCCGGGCCACCTCGTGCGTCGCACCTACGTCGAGGGCGGAGGGGTGCCCTGCCTCATCGCAGTGGAGAACGACGCCACCGGCAACGCCAAGGCCCTGGCTCTGGCCTATGCCGATGCCGTCGGCGGCGCTCGGGCCGGTGTGATCGAGACCACCTTCACCGAGGAGACCGAAACCGACCTGTTCGGTGAGCAGGCCGTGCTGTGCGGTGGCACTTCGGCCCTGGTCCAGGCCGGGTTCGAGACCCTGATCGAGGCCGGCTACCAGCCGGAGATCGCCTACTTCGAGTGTCTGCACGAGCTCAAGCTCATCGTCGACCTCATGTACGAGGAGGGCATCGCCGGGATGCGCTACTCGGTGTCGGACACCGCCGAGTATGGCGACCTGACCCGCGGCCCCCGGGTGATCAACGATGCGGTGAAGGCCGAGATGCGTCAGATCCTGTCGGAGGTCCAGTCGGGCAAGTTCGCCGAGGAGTGGGTGGCCGAATCCCGTTCCGGCCGACCCAACTTCCACGCCCTCGAGCAGGCCGGCCACGATCACCCGATCGAGAAGGTCGGTCAGGAACTGCGGGCCATGATGCCGTGGATCTCCCAGGGCAAGGCTTCGGTGCGGGAGACCTCCGGCGGCCAGGGCTGACCGCCTTTCGGCCGATCGAATGGTGATCGAATTCGACCGCCGTCCACTGGTGGCGGTGTGTGCCGGGTCGCAGTCTCCGATCCTGCTGGATCGGTTGCGGCGTCTGGTTCAGGCTGTCGACCTCGATGACTTTGATCCAAGGTGGATCGAGATCGCGGCGTTCGTCGCCGATGAACCCGACCCGGAGTCGGCCGCCCGCCACCATCTGGTCATCGGGCATCGGCAGTCGCCGTGGGTCGATGTCACGATACCCGACACCGATGAGGACCCGGAAGATCTGGTGCTCGACCGTCTGGTTCCCTGGGTTGCGAAATGGCGGTTGAACCGCCGCGCGGCCCGGCGCCCAGGTGGCGCAGCTCTCTGACCCGGATCCGGCTTGGAGCGAGGAGGCGGCGCGCCTCATCGCACGATTGGGTGGGCGACAAGAGGCCATCCGGTGGTGCGCATCGATCACATCGGTTCGACGTCGGTCGCCGGTATCAAGGCCAAAGACCTGATCGACCCGGCCGACGCCCCGGTGGAGCACGACGCCTCGGCCTGCCTCGCCGAGGCGGAGGAATGGGCGGCCGCCATCGGTTTGACGGGCTTCGGCCCCGGCGCCGGCCTGTCGACCTGAGCCCTCCGGCTCGTGAAAGTATGCAAAACCGCGCGGTTTCGCGCGGTTCTGCACTCTTTCGGGCTCGGCCGCCGATCTGGTCGGTCGTTCAGCCGAACGACTCGAAACCCTGCAGCAAACCGGCGACGTTGTCGGCCAGCTCCTCGGTGGCGTAGCCACCTTCCATCACGAGAACGGTCGGCAGGTCGAGCGACGTCAGGCGGGTGCCGATGGTCGGATAGACCGCAGTCGGCAGTTTGAACGTGCTGATCGGATCGTTCTCGAACGTGTCGACGCCGACCGAGACCACCAGCGCCTCGGGTTCGTGATCGCGCACCCAGCCGAGTGCACGGTCGAGTGTCGCCATCCATTCGCTTGGACCGGTGCCGAGCGGCAGCGGCAGATTGAGCGTGTGCCCGACGCCGTCGTCCTCGCCGGTCTCGTCGGCGAAGCCGGCGAAGTAGGGGTACTCCTGGAGCGGATCGGCGTGAATCGAGCAGAAGGCCACATCGGCCCGCCGGTAGAAGATCGACTGGGTGCCGTTGCCGTGGTGATAGTCGATGTCGAGCACGGCCACCCGACCCAACCCGCGATTCCGGAGGGCCTGGGCGGCGATCGCCGCGTTGTTGAGGTAGCAGTAGCCACCGAATTGGCGCGGCCCGGCGTGATGACCGGGCGGCCGGCACAGGGCGAATGCCGCCGGGGATTGGTCTGATCTCCGCTCGGTGCGCTCCGCCACCAATCGCGCCGCGGTGTGGGCGGCAGCCGCGCTGACGGCGGCCGAGTTCCAGGTGTCGGGTCCGACGGAGCAGTCGGCGGCGAACGAGTAGTAGCCGAGCTGGCCGTCCAAGCTGTCGGGGCGCACGTCACGCAGGCCGGTGGCCGGCCATGTGAATCCCATGGCCTGGGTTGCGCCCCGGCCCTCAGCGACCCAGCGATCCCAACAAGTGCGGAGAAACTCGACGTAGTCGCGATCGTGGATCTGTTCGGCCAGCTCACGGTCGAAGCGATCCGGCTCGACGATGGCATGGGAGTCGGCCAGGCGTTCGGCGATCCGGACGGCGCGGATTGGACTTTCCCAGGACAGCACGAGCTGGCCACCGTCGAGCTCCAGCGCATGATGCAGGGTTTGGGAGGGGGAGTAGACGACGTCCATGGTGCTCCTCAGGGAGACTCAAAGCCGCCGATCTGGAAGCCATCGTCGGTGAACTCCACGACCTTGCCCCGGTTGATGCTGACCCAGTCCCGAGCGTTCAGATAGGTCTCGAACGACTTGGCGATCCGCTGCTCGTGGAACTTTGTCTTCGGCTGTTGGAGCTCGTAGACGTCGGGAAACTCGAGCCACGCCGTGACCGCCTGCCACAGCCGAAGGGCCGCGTCCCCGTCCGGCGGGTTGATGAGTACCGGACCGAACAGGCAGTGATCGCCGAACTCCGGGAAGAACAGCGTCGGTACCCCGTAGCCGCCGGCGTCGACGACGCGTTGGTGATCCGACAGAACGTCGTCGTTGGTCGACGGGTCGGCGATCGCAGCCTCGACGACCCCGCCGTCGAGACCCATCTCCGCGAGCAGGGCGGCAGCCGTTTCCGGATCGTGCGCTTTGCGGCCCTCCTCGTGCAGCGCCCGACCGGCCGCCTCGTACCATCGGTCGACAAGCTCGGGATCGGATCGACCGAGCAGGGCCGCGATCCGCAAGAGTGACCAGCCGTAGCTCCACTCCCGCTCCCACGGGTGTTTCTTTCCCTCCCGCCGGTTGACCTCCTCGAGGCTGAAGAAACGCCAGTTGATCCTCAGGCCGTTCCGCTCCCGGACCCGGCGGATCCAGCGCGACGTCTGGTAGGCGTACGGGCACATGATGTCGAAGTGGAAGTCGACGACGGAGACGCTCGGTGATGCCATTCGTCCAGTAAACCCTGCTTCGTGTTCTCTCGCGAATTCCGCCGTCCCGGAACGATTGGAATATTCCGGGTTCGGTGGGGGATTCTGAACAGGTGACCGATACCAGGACCGAAGCCGCTCCGAATCCCGCCTCGTCGTCGTCGACCGGGTACGACATCGAATTCTTCTGGGACCCCGTCTGCCCTTTCGCCTGGATCACGTCGAGATGGGTCGAGCAGGTGGCCGCCCAACGAGACTTCTCCGTCGACTGGCGGTTCATTTCGCTGCGACTGCTGAACAAGGACAAGGACTACGCCACCGAGTTCCCGCCCGAATACGAACAGGGCCACACGGCCGGGCTGCGCATGCTCAGGGTGGCGGCCGCCATCCGTGAACAGGAGGGACGCGACGCCCTCGGGCCCGTGGTCACCGCCTACGGCCGCAGCTACTGGGACAAGCCGAAGGGATCAGGCATGCGGTCCTACCTGAGTACGCCCGAGCACATCACCGAGGTGTTGGAGGCGGCCGGATTGTCGACCGGGTACGTGACCGCTCTCGACGACACGTCGTGGGACACCCAGCTCGATGCCGAAACCGAGCTCGCCCTCAGTCGCACCGGTCGCGACGTCGGCACCCCGATCATCACGTTCAAGCCCGACACACCGGAGGCCATCTCGTTCTTCGGCCCGGTCATCTCCCGGGTCCCCTCCGACGCGGACGCGGTTCGGCTGTGGGACGCCGTGACCACGCTCGCCACCTTCCCCGGTTTCGCCGAACTGAAGCGCAGCTTGCGCGAGGTTCCGCAGCTGACAATCCTCGGTGAACTGAGCGACGCACCACAACAGGAGGACTGGCAGGGCGGCCACCGTCGGGGTCACCTCCCGGGCGACCAGCCGTCCACCGAGGACTGAGGTCGTTCAATCGAGGCCGAGAAGCCTGCGGCCGATCTCCGCGACCCCGGGCTCGGCGGCCAGCTTCTCCTCGGAGTGGATCAACGCCAGTTTGGTTCGTCGCCGCAGCATGTCGTCGAGGTTGACCACCATCTCCCGTTCGAGATGGAGCGGCACCTCGGCGGCGAGCACGTCGCACTCCGCCATGATCGGCTCGGCCAGAGCCGGGTCGGATCGGATGGCTTCGACGATGTCGTTGGCGGCGAGCCCGTGGCGGCGCCACAGGACCTCGGCCAGCGACCGGGCCCGTTCGACCTCGGGGCGGCGGTCGAGCCCGACCGAGGCGGCGGACCGCTGGAACGCCGACCATTCTTCGGTCGACGGTTCGCCGTACCAGCTCTGCTCGGGACCAGGTTCGAGCCCGAGCTTCTCCACCGCCTCGATGACCTCCTCGCCGACGTTCAGGCAGTCGGTCAACTTCCCGCCGAAGATGGTCACGACGTGGCGGCTGCGATCGAACTCGATCTCGTGCTTGCGGCTGAGCGCCGTCCAGTCGGTGTCGTCGTGGTCGTCGTCGTTGCGTTCGACCACCAGCGGACGCACGCCGTTGCGTTCGGCGATGATGTCGTCCGTGGTCAGCGGTTGAGCGAGGTTGAGGCGGGCGTTGATCTGCTCGAGCAGGAAGTGCCGGTCGTCGTCGGTGATCGGCTCCCGGGGATTGTCGGTCCGGGTGTCGGTGGTCCCGATGACCGACCGGTGCGCCATCGGAATGACGTAGAACAGGCGCTGGGTGTCGTCGAAGAAGGCGAGGACCCGTTCGCTGGCGGTGAGTTGCGGCACGACCAAATGGATGCCCTTCGAGAACACCACTTTGTGCCTGGTCTTGATGCCGAGGTCGCGGTTGAGCTTGTTGCTCAACGGCCCGGCGGCGTTGATCAGGACGGTGGCCCTGGCCTGCATCATCCGGCCGGTCGTCGTCTCCCGCAGGTCGATCGTCCAGCCTCCGCCGGCTTCCTGACGCGCCCCCGTGACGGTGACATAGTTGGCGGCCGCCGCACCGAGGTCGAGGGCGGAACGGACGAACATCCAGACGAAGCGGGCGTCGTTGTCCTTCAGATAGCCGTCTGCGTATTCGATCGCGGCATCGGCGGTGGCGGTGTTGACGATCGGTTCGATCGTGTTGATCTTCGACGCCCGATGGAAGCGGGGAGAGCGGGTTTGACCAAGACCCAGGCCCCAGTAGGCGACGCTGCCGGCGCCGGCCAGCCACGACGGGAACGGCGACGAGTGGTCGAGTGTGGCGAAGAACGGAATCTCGCTGACGACGGTCGGATAGGCGTCCATCAGCTTGTTACGGGAACGGCTGAGCTTGTAGACGAGTGGGATCTCGTAGTTCTTCAGGTAGGTGAAGCCGCCCCACACCAGGTTCGACGATTCCTGGCTGGTGAAGCTCCCGAAGTCACCCTGCTCGGCCAGCCCGACCGACAAACCCCGGCCCGCAAGCGCGGCGGCGCTGACGGCCCCGTTGATCCCACCCCCGATGACGAAGGCATCGAACGTTCCGCCGTCGAGGCGGCTGAGCTGGTTTTCTCGCAATTGCTGGGCCACGAGAACCATCTTAGTGAGTCGTCGGTGGAGCCTCCTTGTCGTCGTGACGGACGGCTCGACCGTCGTGACGACGAGCGGGTAGTCTTCCACGGAGCTCGATTCGGAACAGGGAGGCCCCATGGGAGAGTTCGTTCGCCTGGAGGATTCATCGGTCGACGGTGTCGCCGTGATTCGGCTGGATCGACCCAAAGTCAACGCCCTCAATCGGCAGCTGTGCGCTGAGCTCGGTGTGGTGGTGGCCGAGCTCGCCGAACGCAGGGACGTGCGGGCCGCCGTGCTCTGGGGCGGTCCCCGCTTCTTCGCCGCCGGCGCCGACATCTCGGAGTTCCCCACCAACGAGGGCCACCGGGATCCGTCGCCGCTCGTGGCCGTCATGAACAACGCCTACAACGCGCTCGAACGGCTTCCGCAGATCACGGTGGCCGCCGTGAATGGTTTCGCTCTCGGCGGCGGCTGCGAGCTGGCCATGACAACCGATTTCCGGATCTGTGGCGAGTCGGCTCAGTTCGGTCAGCCGGAGGTGTTGCTCGGCCTCATCCCCGGCGCCGGCGGCACCCAGCGGCTGACCCGGCTCGTGGGCATGACCAAGTCGAAGGAGCTGAACTACAGCGGACGGATGGTCCCGGCCGCCGAGGCGCTGGCGATCGGTCTCGTGTCGGCCGTTCATCCCGACGAGGAGGTCTTCGACCGGGCCCTGGAGATCGCGACCGGATTTGCCACCGGGCCGGCGTCGCTGGCCAACATGAAGTCGGCCATCCAGAACGGTGCCGACCTGACGATCCAGGCCGCGCTCGATGTCGAAGCCAACGAGTTCGTCAACTGTTTCCAGACCGACGACGCGGTGATCGGTATCACCAGCTTCCTCGAGTCGGGTGCCGGCAACGCCGAGTTCACCGGCCGCTGATCGTGTCGTCCGACCAACCGCCACCGGTCGCTCCTTCCGCGATCTACCCGTCCCCCGATGAGGTGGGGGAGGTGCTGGTCACGGAAGCCGAGATCGTCGAGCGGACCCACCAGATCGGCTCACAGATCACCAGCGACCTGGCGGGCGAGGTTCCGCTGCTGATCGGCGTGCTGAAGGGCAGCGTGATCTTCATCGCCGATCTGATGCGAGCCATCGGAGGTCCCGTGGAGATCGACTTCCTCGCCGTGTCGTCGTACGGCAAGGAGACGACGAGCACCGGTGTGGTCAAGATCCTGAAGGATGTCGACAACGAGATCGCCGGCCGCCACGTCGTTCTGGTCGAGGACATCGTCGACTCCGGCCTGACCCTGCGGTACCTGATGGGTTACCTGGAGGCCAAACAGCCGGCCACCGTGCGCACCTGCGCGCTGCTGCTCCGCCAGGGGCAACACAACGACGATCTCGACATCGACTACGTCGGCTTCAGCCTGCCCCCGGCGTTCGTGGTCGGCTATGGCCTCGACGCCCGCCAGAAGTACCGTAACCTTCCCTACATTGCGGAGTACACCGGCGACTGACTCCAGGAGGCGAGCGGGGATCGGCGACCGAGCCGTTAGGGTAAGCGTCCGACGCAACCCAAGGAGAATTCCGTGCCCGAGTGCCCCGCAGTTGACGGATCGAGCCCTCGCCAGACCAGCTTCGACGGCGAGTTTCCGATGTGCATCGATCCGTCGAAGACCTACACCGCCGAGATGGTGACCAGCATGGGCACCCTGACCATCGCGCTCGATCCGATCGCCGCCCCCACGGCGGTCAACAACTTCGTGAGCCTGGCCCGGTACCACTACTACGACGGCCTGATCTTTCACCGGATCATCCAGGGCTTCGTCTGCCAGGGCGGGTGTCCGGAGGGATCCGGCCGCGGCGGCCCCGGCTACCGTTTCGCCGATGAACTGCCCAAGCCCGGTCGCTACGAGCTCGGCTCGCTGGCCATGGCCAACGCCGGCCCGAACACCAACGGCAGCCAGTTCTTCGTCATCAGCGGCCCGAGTGGAATGGGCCTTCCGCCCCAGTAC
>JAOUGG010000430.1 GCA_029857855.1 Acidimicrobiia bacterium
ACGTGTCGTGACCTCCGGCCCTGCTCCGCCAGCCACCTGAGGATCATTGTTGAACACGGGGCCATCCGATGGATGGCAATGCCGGTAGTTGAAAGGAGAATTTGATGTCAATCCTCGACCAACCACAAGCACGAGCGTTGCCCATGCGCCCTCGCTCGCTGGCCAAGTCACATCCCGCCGCGGCGTTCTTCGCCTTCACGTACCTGTATTCGTGGCTGTTCTGGGCGCCGGCGGCGCTCGGATACGACGGCGCACTGAGTGAACTGGCGATTTTCGTCGGTGTCTGGGGACCGGCAGCCGCCGGTGCCACGGTGACCTGGTTGCTTGGCCGACCGGTTCGGGATTGGATCCGGGGCATGTTCCGCTGGCGGATGGCCGGCCGCTGGTACGTGTTCGCACTCGTCGTGCCCGCAGCGATAGTCGCCGTGGTCAGCGGGGCGTTCCTCGTTCTGGGCGAGGACCTCGACGGGTCGCTGTTCGGTGAGCGGGCGGCGGTGTATGTACCGATGCTGATCTTTGTGACGTTGGTGGGCGGCGGCAACGAGGAATGGGGTTGGCGGGGTTTTGCGCTCCCGACCCTACTGGAACGCAATAGTCCTGTGAGGGCGACCCTGATCCTGGGTGGCTTGTGGGCGATCTGGCATCTCCCGTTGCTTGCCGCGATGGATGATCTCAGCCACGGCCTCGGCGGCGCCGAGCTGACGCTCGTGCTCGCCGCGACCGTGGTGAACATCATCGGCCTCGCGTTCTTCTACACATACCTCTACCGCCACACCGGTTCGGTGTTGCTCGCAGTGTTGCTGCACGGCAGCTTCAACGCGGCCAACGGCACGCTGGTGCTGCGGGAAGAGATCGAGGGCAACGCGTATGCAACCATGCAGTACTGCATCACTGTGACGACAGTGGTTGTGGCCGCAGTGTTGCTGTGGGTGAGCCGGGGTCGTCTCGGCCCTCAGGAGGCGGCCGCGGCGACGCCAGCGGTGGTCGATCTCCGGGTCGGTGACGCGGACGCTGTCGATCTCGCCGAGAGTTCGGCGGTGTCCCATGTCTGAGGTCGACCGACTGCACGGCCCAGCCGATGCGGGTCAAGAGGGGTCGGTCGCGTCGTCGTCGGTGGACCTGTATTGGATCCCGCTCGGCGCCGGATCACCAGTGGTGCAGGCGAGCGGCCGCATGTTTGAACGGCTGTCGGCGTGGCGGCATAACCGGCCGCGGTGTGATCTCTACCACGCTGCCATGCAGGTGCAGACGCCGCAGGGTTACTTCACCATCGAGCAAGCGCCCGTGCCGGACCGAGACGGCGCAGCGCGGGGCGTCGTCGCCGAAGGTCCGGTCGGTCTGCGGATCGCGGGACATCTACGGGTGTTCCGCTACGAGGTTCGGTGCTGGCCTGACGGCACAATCCCCGACATCGGCTTCGCGGTCGACAGCCCGGTCCTGGTATCGACGGACATGACGGTGGCAACCACGATTCTTGAGCAGCTCCCTTATGTTCCCACCCCCGTGTGGGGTCGAGACGAGGCGGGAACCGGCGACATGTGGAACTCGAACTCGATCATGTCCTGGGTCCTCACCTGCAGTGGCGTCGACACCGAAACCCTGAAGCCGCCATCGGGGGGCCGAGCGCCCGGATGGACGGCGGGGCGCATCGTCGCTCTGGACGCCGGGCGGTCGGCAGTTTCGACCAGGAGGATTTCGTGAAGACACCTACGGGGTTGGCGGGTTCGGCGCATCGGTGGAAGTCCGTGCGCGTCTTCGGGTTGGGCGCTCTTGTCGCCGGTGCCGTCACGATCGCCTTCTGGCTCGTGCTCGCTGCGGTGTTCGTCGCTCCGTTGGTGTTCTGGTTCGCATGGAATGTGCTCGACTTCGGTCCTGCCGTCGGTCTACCTGAGCTCGGTCTGCTGGCCACGCTGCTGGCGACGCTGTTCCTGGTCATTGGCTGGTTCGGCAAGGTCGTGCTCACCGCGATCGTGTTCGTGGCTGACCCGTCCTGGCTCCACGGTGAAGCCGTCGTCGGCTGGCCGGAGCCGACGCTTCGAAACTTCATCGCCATCGCTCTCCTCGCGGCGCTGGCGGCCAGCCCGCATGCCCGCGAACACCGAGCAGATCAACGCTGAAACACCTCCAACGCGACGTTGCGGCCAGAGGACGGGACGTTCGCCTCTGCTGCTCGGTCCCGGTTCGTAACACGCTGAACAACGGAACTCGTTGACCGCACTATTGCGCACACCACTGAGGACGAACGATGCGGTTCTTCCAACCATCCCACGAGCGGCAGAACGGTAGGGACTCCGCCGAGGCGTCTCGATCGACGGGTTCCGGTGGCCGGGTCTCGGGAGCGCTGGGACATCTGAACAGGCTGGCCCGCACGCTGCTCCTGATCGGTGGGCTCGGCGCCGTGTGGCTGGTGTGGGACATGGCGACCGACGACGAACCGGCCATCGGAGGCGATCAATTCGACCAGATCGACGCCTACGTCGAAGACCAGCTGCACGGCTCCCGAATCCCCGGCGCTTCCATCGCCGTCATCGAGGACGGCGCCGTGGTCCACGCTCAAGGCTTCGGCAACGACGGCCACGGCAACCAGGTCACTACCGACACGCCGTTCTGGATCGGCTCGAACACCAAGTCCATCACCGCGCTCGCCGTGATGCAGCTCGAAGAATCCGGCTCGATGGATCTCGACGCCCCGATACTGGACTACCTGCCGAACTTCGCGGTGGCCGACGACGTTGCATCGGCCCGCATCACGGTGCGGCACCTGCTCAACCAGACCAGCGGAATCTCGCGCCTCGATGGCCTACGGGCGGTGGTGGACGCCGACCCGGACGAGTCGATACAGGATGCCGTCGCCGGCATGGCGGATCTGGAACTGAACCGTCCGGTGGGGGAGCGGTTCGAGTACGCCAACCTCAACTCCGTCGTACTCGGCGCAGTCATCGAAGCCGTCACCGGCCAGACCTGGCAGGACTACGTCCAAGCCAACATCTTCGACCCGCTTGCAATGACCAACACCTACACCGACTTGACGGCCGCAGAGGCCGCAGGCCTCACCGCCACGCACCGATATTTCTTCGGCTTCCCCGTCGAGACCGACGGCGATCATTTGCCCAGTCTCGCGCCGACCGGCTATGTGTACACCAGCGCCGCCGACCTGGCCCGCTACCTCGCCATGTACACCAACGGCGGCATGCTCGACGGGCAACGAGTCCTCAGCGACACAGGCATCAACGAGATGCTCATGCCCGCTACCAACGAACGGATCTTCGCCCTCCAGAGCCAACAGTTCGCCGCCCGCTACGGAGCCGGCTGGTTCGTCGGAACGTTCGGCGCTGCGACCGACGCCCGCTGGCATCAGGGGTCACTACCGTACTTCACGACCTGGATGGTGCTCCTCCCCGACACCGACCAGGCCGTCGTCGTGATGATCAACGCCGGCAACCAGTTCGAGATCGGCGGCGCAAACTCCGCATGGAGCCGCATCCCCCAAGGCGTCGTCAACCTGCTTCGCGACGCCGACCCCCCAACAGGGACCAGCACTGGCCGGTTCTTCATCATCTTCGACACCCTCGTCGCCATCGTCATCGTCGCCCAGGCCTGGACACTCACACGGGTGATCGCCCGTCCACGCTCGGAGATGAAACCCACCGTTCGCCGGACTGCGCCGCTGGTCGGTGAGCTCATCGTCGCCCCGCTGGTGCTGTTGATCTACCCGGGGATCACGGGGGGCCTCGGGTGGCGGGCCGCGTTCACGTTCATTCCGGACCTCAGCCTCACCGTGGCATCCGTCGCTGGGCTGGCCGTCCTCACCGGAGTCATCCGAGCCGTCCGACTCATACGCAGCCGGGCGTCATCGGCCCACGAGATCGACCTGCGTACGCCAAAGACACAGAACTCCGCGACCGACACCTCCGCCAACAACGCCGTC
>JAOUGG010000432.1 GCA_029857855.1 Acidimicrobiia bacterium
CAGCACGCACGATCGCGCAGACCACGGTGCGGGATCGGCCTGGGCCTGACGGCCGACCAGATCCGTTGGCTGGTCCGCCACGGCGCCTGGGTCCGGTTGCACGCCGGCGTCTACCGGCCGGCGTCAGCGCCCGAAACCCGGTCGTCGTGGGTTAGGGCTGGTGCGCTGGCGGCACGTGGTCTGGGCAGCCATACTGCACGCTGGGGGCCGGATATCCGTCGGTGATCGTGCACCGGCCGGCCTCGCTCGATCTAGCCGGTGGGCGGCTGGTCGATGGAATTCCAGTGACCGGCGTGGCTCGTGCGGTGCTCGATACGGCGGCCATCGTCGCCTCGACGAGCCGGAATACGAATATGAGGTTCGCATCGGTGGCAGCCGGTTCCGGGTCGACTTGGCGTATCCGGCGCAGCGCCTTGCCATCGAGTGCGACAGCGCTCGGTGGCACCACAACTAGCATTCATTCGAGAACGACCCCCGTCGCCGGAACCTGCTGTTCGCGGCCGGATTCGGAGTGCTCCCGTTCAGGTGGTACGACTACGTGCGGGATCCACGAGGTCTGGTCGCGCTGGTGCGGGACGGCCTGCGCGATACTGCGTGCTGACCGCGCAAAACCGCGCAGGCCTTGAACTCGGAGGGTGCTCGGGCAGGGTGGCCCCCGCGGTGTGGGTTGAGGCGGGCCGTGGCTGTCAGATCAGCCGAACAGGTATTTGCCGCAGTGCGGCCATTGGCCGGCACCGGCCCTGTTGTAGAGGATCTGGGCCCGATTGGTCTGCTCGGCCACCGACGCATCGGCCGGGTTGCCGGAGCCGCCCACCGACGCCCACGTGCTGAGGCTGAACTGGTACAGGCCGTAATAGCCGGCCGGGTTGACCGCCCGCGGGTTGCCGCTCGACTCGCACTGGGCCAGTGCGGCCCAGTTCAGGCCGCCGGCGGCACCGCCGGCCGAGGCGCCGGGGCTGGCGGACGGCTGGACCGGAGCGGGCTTGGTGCCGACCCGGACGACCTCGGTCACCGGTTCGGAGGTGACCACCGACTCGATCACCTCCTCGGACGTCAGCTCGTCGTTGGTGTAGGTGAGCTCGTAGGTGACGTCTTTCGACCCGTCGACACCTTCGGTCTCGGTGCGGCGGGTGCCGACGGTGAGCTCCGCATCGTCGCGTTCGGTGGTCCCGTGGGCGATGGGCTCGGGCCGAACCTCGGCCTCGACCCTGATGCGGGTCACGGTCACGGTCATGGCCTTGGTGACCGGGGCGTCGGGCGACGGCACGAGCCTGTCGCTGTCGCCGACGGTGACCCCGGCCGAGGCGAGGAATTCGCCGACCGTGGCGTCGGTGCTGGTGACCGTGCGGGTGCGGCCTCCGTCGTCGAGCGTCACCGACTTGGGGGTGACGATCACCACTGCGGCACCTGAACGGGGGAGCTCCTGGTCGAGCGGTACCGAGACGGCGGCCCCGTCGACCGGTGCGCCGACGGCGGCCAGCGCCGCACCGACGGTCAGCTCGGTGGAGGTGTGCACGGTCTCGACGCCGTCGACGGTCACGGTGAGCGGGCGGGCGTAGCGGATCTCGACCCCGGCACCCTCGGTCAGCTCGGTCTCCGGCGACGGGACGACCGAATCGTCGACGCCGACGACGATGCCCTGATCGGCGAGCAGGTCGCCGACGGTGTCGGCGCGGGTCTCGATCGGCTGCGACGCACCGTCGACCGACACGTCGACGGTGACCGAGCTGGTCAGGTACCAGACGGCGGCGGCGAGCATGGCCGCCAGAGCGACGGCGAGTGCCACGAGGAACACGGGACGCGATCCGGGCGGCGACGGGGTCTCACCGTTCGCCGGGGGCATCGGTGGCCGATCATCGCGGATCTCGATGTCGGGACGCGGCGTTGTTTCGATGTGATCGGGTGTCGTACTGAGCATGGTTCTCCAGATCAGGACGGACTCAGGACCGATGGTCTCAGAGTCTTGGCAGCACGTTCACCGGTCACGGTAACAGTTCCGTAATACCAAACGGTGTCAACCGCCGGATTTCAACCGTCCCACTTGGCGCGATGCGTAGCTGCGATACGCGACAACGACGGCGGCGATCACCAGGATCGCAAGCAGGCGGGTTTCCTGGAAGGCAATCGCCATGGCCAAAGCAGCGAGCAGCACACCCGCGGCCAGCAGCCGGGCCGTGGCCAGACGTTCAGACCGTTCGCTCAACTCGCTCAGCGCGCCCCGGGCGCGGTCCGCCACCTCCTGGTCGGCGCCGGCGGCCAACGATTCGAGTGCCATCCGGTCGGTGATACGGTCGGCGGCCTCGAGTCGGAACCGGTAGCCGGGGTCGGCGGCCAGGGCGGCCAACGTGCGGCCTTCGGGTATCCGGGCCAGTGCGGCCTCGGCGATCCGGTCGTTGCCGCTACGAGCCAGAGCGGCCAGCGACGGCTCGTCGTCGATTCGGTCGAGCGCCTCCCGCCACCGGGGATGCTCGGTGTCGCCGGCGATGTGGGCCAGGGTCTCGACATCGGCGATCTGTGCGACCGCATGAAGTTGTACGTGCGGTGTCGGGTGCCGGCTCAGCCGGTGGAGGGCCTCGGGGTCCCGGACGAACCGGATCGCCGAGCGGCTGACCGCCTCATCGTGGTTGGCCGCCAGCTCGAGCACCGTGCGCGCGTCGATCCTTCCGAGGGCGACCTCACGAACGGAGGCGTCATTGTCGCGGGCGAGGGTGGTCAGCAGCCCGCCGACGTCCGCCGCCGGATCGAGGTGGCGGCCGATTGCCCGCCGGGTCTCGGGATCGGGTGACTGGGCGACCAGACGTAGCACCTTCGGATTCTGGATCTGGGCGATGACGGCCGACCGAACCGACTCGGCCGGATCGATGATCAGGCGCTGAATGATCGACGGGTCGCTGACTCCGGAGGCGAGGGCGGCGCGGACGTCGGCGTCGGGGTCGGCGGCCAACCGCTCGGCCAGGGGACCGTTCGTGATCCGGCCCGCCGCAAGAACCCTGGTGCGCTTCGGTCGTTCGGGCTCGATCAACTGGCCGAGCAGGTTGTGGTCGGTGATGCGGGGGACGGCGATGGTGGCGACCGTGTCGTCACGGTCCTGGGCCAGCGTGAACAGAACCGACTGGGTGGTGGTGAGCGCGGCGACGTCCCGACGTTGGGCCGCCGACGGACTGGCGGCGAAGCTGTCGACGACCGCCACCTCCTGGGGCGACAGGGGCTGACCGCCGGTTGCGGTGATTCCGACGGTGCTGGAGACTGTGACCTTCCCGGCCGGCGGTGGCGGAGGGGGAGGCGTGGACGCCGACCGTGAGGGCTGGGCGTCGGGCCAGGGCGGTGGCGGCACCGATGAACCCGGCGGAGGCGGGCCGGGTGGCTGCGACGGCTGCGACCGGCCTCGCTGGGCGTCGGCCCGGGTGGGTGACGGCGGGGTCTCACGGCTGAGCGCGGTGAGCGCGGCCAGGAGTTCGGCCGCCGTCTGGAACCGGGCGTCGGGATCTTTGGCCAGCGCTTTGACCCAGAATCCGTTCAGTTGGGGAGCGCGGTCGGTGACGGGAATCGGAGCGTTCAGCACTCGATTCAAAAGCGCCTCGTGCGACCGCTCGCCGTCGATGTGATAGGGCGCCGACCCGTCGATCAGGTTGAACAGGGTCGAGCACAGTGAGTAGAGGTCGGAGCGCTCGTCGTTCTTGGTGGCGCCGTTGAGGAACACCTCGGGCGCCGCATGTTCGAAGGTCGCGGCGTTCAGGGTCGCCGATGCACTGCGGATCACGGCGATGCCGAAATCGGAGAGCTTGACCCGACCGTCGGTGGCCAGCAGGATGTTGCTCGGCTTGATGTCGCGGTGCACGATGCCGCGGGCGTGAGTGTGCATGAGCGCTCGCGACACCTGACTGGCAAAGGAGATCGCGGTCTTGACCTCGACGGCGCCGTTGTG
>JAOUGG010000431.1 GCA_029857855.1 Acidimicrobiia bacterium
CGACATTCAGGCCGGCACGTTCGCCGAAGGCGGCACCGCCGACTACTACCAGGTCGGTGTGGCCGACGAAGGGCTGATCGTCGCCATCAACGACGGCCTGTCGGACCGGATCTCCGCCGACGCCATGACCCTCTATGAGGAGCGGCTGGCCGAGATCAAGGCCGGCGAGTTCACCGTTCCGTTCATCGCCGAGTAGAAGCCGAGTGGATCGGAACCGTTAACCCCACGACGAGCCGAGTGAACCACATCCCGTGACCCGAACCAGCGACGAGACATCCGACGAGACATCCGACCGCAGTGCCGAGGTGATGGCCAACGCACCGATCATCAGCGTCGAGAATGTTTCCCGCTGGTTCGGGGAGGTGGCCGCACTGGACGGTGTCACCCTCGACGTCCGCACCGGCGAGGTGCTCGCCGTGCTCGGCGAGAACGGGGCGGGCAAGACGACCCTGATGCGCATCCTCGGCGGGCTCGATGCGCCGAACGGGGGGCGGGTACTGCTGCGGGGTGAGCCCTACGAGCCCCGCTCGCCCAAGGACGCGGTGCACGCCGGTATCGCTCTGGTGCATCAGCACTTCGCGCTCGTTCCGACGATGACCGCGGCCGAGAACATCCTGCTGTTCCGTTCCGACCCCGAGCGGCGCTGTTCGCGGGCCGAGGCCGCCCGACAGCTCGCGGCCGAAGCCGCCGAACTCGGATTCACGGTCGATCCGAATGCCATCGTCGGCGAGTTGTCGGTCGGCGAGCAGCAACGACTCGAACTCCTGCGGGCGCTCGACGCCTCGCCCGATGTGCTGTTGCTCGACGAACCCACCGCCGTGCTGACAGACGACGAGGCCACCGCGCTGCTCAACGTCGTGCGCCGCCTCGCGGTGGAGCAGAACAAGGCGGTGATTCTCATCACCCACCGGCTGCGTGAGGTCACGGCGGCCGCCGACCGGGTCGTGGTGCTCCGCACCGGAAAGGTCGTCAGCCCCGAAGCGGCGGTGGGCGACCGGAGCCCGGCCGACCTGGCGGCCGAGATGGTCGGCTCCGAGGTGGCGTCGATCCACCGCGACGATCCGACACCGGGCGACGTGGTACTCGACGTCCGCAACCTGAGCGCCGGCAAGGTTCGCGATGCCTCGCTGGAGGTTCGGCGGGGCGAACTGGTCGGGGTGGCCGGCGTCGACGGCAACGGCCAGGTCGAACTGGAACTGGCCATCTGCGGTCTGCTCGAGGCCGAGGAGGGCACCATCACCCTCGAGGGCGACAGCCTCATCGGTGTCCACCCCCGGCGCCGGATCCGCATGGGGGTCGCCTACCTTCCCTCCGACCGCTACGCCCGGGCCCTCGTCGGCCCGATGAGCTGCGAGGAGAACCTGCGCCTCGGCCGAACGCAGTGGCGGCTGACGCCGGACCCCGACGGTGCCACGTCGATGCTGTCACAGTGGACCGTCAAGGGCGATCGGAGTCACTCCGCCGGATCACTTTCGGGCGGCAACGCCCAGAAGCTGGTGGCGGCCCGAGAGTTCGGCCAGGACACAAAGCTCCTGGTCGCCTGTCAGCCGACCAGGGGCCTCGACCCGGGGGCGGCGGGCATGGTCCGTCAGGCATCGATCGACTTCGCCCGTGACGGAGGGGCGGTGCTGTTCGTGTCGGCCGATCTCGACGAGATCCTGGAGACCGCCGACCGCCTGTATGTCGCCTCCGACGGCCACTTCCACGGACCCTTCAACCGCCCGTTCGACCGGGCCCGGATCGGCCGCATCATGGCCGGCGTCGACGAGCCGCCGCCCGAGGGCGCAAGCGCAACGGTCGGTGCAGTGCCCGCAGCCGAGCCGCCGGCGGGAAGCGGATCGACGTGACCACGACAACGATCGGGGCGGGAGCCCGAGCCCGCAACGCCGTGTCGGCCGGTGCGCTGACCACGATCGGGGCGATCCTGGTGGCCCTCCTCATCGGCGGACTACTCATCCTGTGGTCGGGCGCCAACCCGCTCGAGGTCTACCGGCTGACCATCACCGAATCGATCTTCGCCCGCACCGGCTGGCGCGACACGCTCACCCAGGCCACTCCGCTGATCCTGATCGGCCTCGGCCTGGCCGTCGGCTTCCGGGCCGGGGTCTGGAACATCGGCGCCGAAGGGCAGATGGTGTTGGGGGCCCTGGCCTCGATCGCCGTGTTGGGAACCACCTCACTGCCCCCCGTGATCGCGGTACCACTCGGCCTCCTCCTCGGTGCGCTTGGTGGTATGGCGTGGGCCGCCCTGGCGGGAATCCTCCACACCCGGTTCGGTGTCAACACCGTGATCGCCACGCTGCTGCTGGTCTTCGTGGCCACCTCGCTCCTCGTCTGGGCCACCCGCACGGTCCTCAAGGACCCCGGCAGCCGTCTCCCCCAGTCTCGGGTCATCGGCAACGGCGCCATCGGTGACCTCCCGTGGATCGACACCGGCTACGGCGTTCTGCTGGCCTTCGCCGCGGTGCCGCTGCTGCACTGGATCCTGAACTCCACCCGGTTCGGCTACATCGTCAGGGCCCACGGCGACAACGCCACCGCGGTCTATGCCAACGAGGAGCGACGCACGCTGGTGCCGCTGGTGTTGCTGATGCTGGGCGGTGCCTTCGCCGGTATCGCCGGATACGTCGTGCTGGCGTCCGACCAGACGCGGGTGGCTTCGGGAACCGCGGCCGGGTTCGGATTCACCGCTATCATCGTGGCCATCCTCGGCCGCAACAAACCCTACGGCGTGCTCGCCGCCGCCATCGGTCTGGCCGCCCTGCTCGTCGGCGCCGAAGCCGCCCAACGCCGCACCGGGGTTCCGGTCACGCTGATGCAAACCGTGCAGGGCCTGATCGTCGTCTGTGTGATCACCGCCCGAGCGCTCGTGGAGCGCACCGGCCGGCTGGCCCGGCACACCAGGGAGACGGGCGATGGCTGACACCATCACTCATCGGAGAGGGAGTCGGCATGGGTGAGCTGGCCGAGCTGGCGTTCTGGACGGCCATTCTCGCCTCGGGGGTCCGACTCGCCCTGTCGGTGGCCATGGCCGCCATCGGGGAGATGATCACCGAGCGCGCCGGCGTGCTCAACCTCGGGCTCGAAGGGACCATGATCATCGGGGCCTTCTTCGGCTTCGCCGCGGCCTGGCGGACGGGCTCGGTGCCGGTCGGTCTGGCCGCAGGATTTGTCGCCGGCTGTGTGGTCGGCGGGGCGTTCGCCGCGCTGGTCGTCGGGCTGCGGGTCGATCAGGTGGTCGCAGGCTTGTCGTTCACCTTGGTCGGCCTGGCCCTCACCTCGTTCCTGAACACCGAGCTGTTCCGGGATCAGCCGATCCCGCCCCGCTCGCCGCTGCCGGAGCCCCTCGCCATCCCGGTGCTCGAGGATCTACCGCTGGTCGGCGAGGGCCTGTTCCGTCAGACCTGGGTCGCCTACGCAGCCGCGGCGCTGGTGGCGGCGCTGGCCGTGTGGCTGAAGCGCTCGTATCAGACGATCGTGCTCGACGCCGCCGGTGAGACACCCGAAGCGGCCGACGCCGCCGGGCACTCGGTCAGCGGCGTCCGCTATCAGGCCACGATCGTCGGGTCCGGCCTGGCCGGGCTGGGCGGGGCATTGCTCGTCGTGGGCCAGCTCGGCTTCTTCAACTCCAACATCACCGCCGGCCGGGGTTGGATCGCCCTGGCTCTCGTGATCTTCGGCCGGTGGCGGCCGGGCTGGATCGTGGCCGGGGCGGTGTTCTTCGGCGCCCTCGACGCCCTCCAGTTCCGCTTCCAGAGCCTCGACTCGTCGGTGCCGTACGAGTTCTTCCTGGCCCTCCCCTATCTGGTGACGCTGGTGGCACTCGCCGTCGGCAGCCGCCGAGTCAGCGCCCCGTCGGCGCTCGGCGTCCCCTACCTGCGCAGCACCGAGGCCTGACCCGGCTCCCCCCTCCCGGAACTCCGTG
>JAOUGG010000433.1 GCA_029857855.1 Acidimicrobiia bacterium
GATCGAATGGCTCTGATAGACAAAGCCGAAAAGAGCCGCGACGAACCTGAAGTGGTTTCGTCACTTCCACCTCGGCATCCGAGTAAACGGACTCCGATGGCTCCGCCCAATCCGGCCCTGCAAAGATTGCCGCGACCCTGATTTAGGTCGGCCGGGCCGGGCAAAAAATTTGATAAATGGACTGCACGATAAGGTGCGTAATTTGTTGTGCCTGCTCGCCGGCCCTGAACAAAGAGGAAGTGAGATATGGGAAGTGTTGGACTGCTCTACGTTGGCGCAATTCTGTTCCTGAACGGGGTGATGCTACTGGGATGGATCGACGGCAGGTCGGCTGCGCCGCTCAACCTCTTCGTCGGCTTGCTTCAGGTCGTGACGCCGACATACTTGATCTTCACCGCAGGCGGTGACGAGAACGCGATCCTTGCGGCATCGGGTCTCTACCTCTTCGGATTCACGTACCTGTACGTCGCCATGAACTTGTTCTTCGATCTCGACGGCACCGGACTCGGGTACTTCTCGGGATTCGTGGCTGGATGTGCCATCGTCTTCGCCGGCCTCAACTTCTGGCGTGACAACTTCGGTGACAACGGGTTCGGCGTCATCTGGCTGCACTGGGCCTTTCTCTGGGCCCTCTTCTTTGTCGTGCTTGGACTGCGCATGGAAAACCTTGGACGCTACACCGGTGCGGTGTGTGCCATCCAAGGGATCGTTACCGGCGCCATCCCCGCATTCTTGCTTCTCACCGGCAACTGGAGTGGCAACACCAACGCCGCCGCCGTTGCTCTTGCCATCGGTGGGATTGTCGTGTTCGCCGCTCTTTGGCCCGCCCTGCGGGGATCGGCAGCCGCATCGGAGCCGGCCCCGGCAGTGGTGACCTAGACACCCGAGGGCGATGAGTCCTGGCGCCGGATGTTCAAGCCTCTGAACACGTCCCCTTTTCAACAACAGACCGAACCGTCATGAACCAGCGTTACCGATAGGAGCTTCCCATGCCAAAAGTCGTCTACCCCCTCGACTCCACGAAGTCGTTCACCGACCAACAGTACGTTGGTCACAACCGATGGCACCCGGACATCCCGGCGAACGTCACCGTGCGCCCCGGTGACGTCTTTCGCGTGGATTGTCGCGAATGGTTCGACGGAGCGATCGTCAACGACGACTCGGCCGACGACATTCTCAATGCCCCGCTCAGCACCGTTCATGTTCTCAGTGGACCCTTCGCCGTGGAAGGAGCCGAGCCCGGCGACCTCCTGATCGTCGACATTGTCGATGTGGGCCCGATTCCCCAGGAAGACTCCGGACCTCTTGCCGGCCAGGGCTGGGGCTACACCGGGGTCTTCGCCAAATCGAACGGTGGTGGGTTCCTGACCGACCAGTTCCCGGATGCCTACAAGGTCATCTGGGACTTTCGGGGCCAGACGGCCACATCACGCCACGTTCCTGGCGTTTCGTTCACGGGCATCGTCCACCCTGGTCTGATGGGTACGGCCCCATCGGCCGAGCTGCTGGCCCGATGGACGGCACGGGAAACGGCGCTCATCGCCACCGACCCTCATCGCGTGCCCCCGCTTGCCCTGCCCCCGCTGCCGGACGACGCCATTCTCGGGACACTCTCCGGAGCCGAACATGACCGCGTCGCCGCTGAGGCAGCGCGAACCGCTCCACCCCGGGAGAACGGCGGAAACCAGGACATCAAGAACTTCACCAAGGGAACCCGCGTCTTCTACCCGGTCTTCGTGCCCGGGGCCAACCTCTCCATGGGCGACCTCCACTTCTCCCAGGGAGACGGCGAGATCACCTTCTGTGGTGCCATCGAAATGGGTGGTTTCATCGACCTCCACGTCGACCTGATCAAAGGCGGAATGGAGACCTACGGCGTGCACGAAAACGCCATCTTCATGCCGGGCAACGTCGACCCCCAGTACAGCCAGTGGTTGGCGTTCTCCGGGACCTCGGTGACCCTCGACGGTGAGCAGCGATACCTCGACTCGCATCTGTCGTACCAGCGGGCCTGTCTCCACGCCATCGACTACCTGCAGAAGTTCGGCTACAGCGACATCCAGGCCTACATGATCCTGGGAGCGGCGCCGATCGAGGGGAGACTCTCCGGCGTCGTCGATATTCCCAACTCCTGCTCGACCGTCTACATACCGACGGCCATCTTCGACTTCCCGGTGGCACCGTCCGCCGACGGGCCACACCAAGTCGATCCCGGCATGGGCGTCCCGATGTCTGCGGGCTAGAGAACCTCAACTGCACGTCGGCTCAGGTCCACGATCACTTCGTTCCAACCGTCGAAGTCGATGCCTCGGGGCCTGAGCCGACCCCATTTCGAAGACAATTGAGCAGAGCAGGTCTGCTCGATGAGCCTTGCCGTTCTCTGCCGGAGTTGTTCATGCTGGGTGAGGATGCGACCGATGAAGAGATATGGCCAAGCCCACCACCCAAACGGACGGGGCTGCCCGGGCGGCTGTTGTGTCGGCCGAAGGCTCGGACTTCCTCGAGCCCCTGCCCCGTCTGACCAAGAAGGTCTTCACCGACCTTGCCATTTGGATGACCGGTCTCGGCCTCCTCATGGGCGTTGTGTTCCCCTTCTTCGTCATGGCGTTCGGCGTCCCATCCACGTACGTGCTTTCGGCGAAGTTCTTCTCCGCCACGATCGGTGCCGGTCTCGTCGTCGGGGCGACCAACCACTTCCTGTCCCGGGCAGTGGTCGGCTCCCGTCTGCGGTTCATGTCCTCGAAGATGTCGAGGGTCGAGTCGATACTGCGTGACGCCGTGTTGGCCGACGACAAAGAGGAGTGCACGCCGGAGAATTGCATGATCACCGTCGACTCCAACGACGAACTCGGTGACGCGGCGGCTTCGTTCAATCAGCTGGTTGAAGCCTTGGCCGAATCACAGCGCGCCTCTCGGGTAGCCGGCAACTTCGCCACGACCCTCGCGTCGCACATCGAGCTGACACCGCTCGTCGACGCGGCCCTCAACGTGCTGCAAGGTGCCGGCCACCTCTCGGCATCCGCCCTCTGCGTTTTGCGCGACGGCGAGCTGGCCACCGTCTCGTCCGCCGGAATCGCAGAGCCCGACGGGCTCGCACAAAGCGAGCTGGTGCAGCGGTGTTACCGAACACTCGACATGGTGAAGATAGAGCTGCCGAGTGACATCCAACTCGATGGCGGGATCGTCAAGTTCCGTCCCCGGACCGTCGTGGCCTTCCCGCTGCACGTTCGCCTCGTGCCGATCGGTGTTGTCGTGCTTGCCTCGACGATGCCCATCGACGATCGCCATGACGTCCTGATCCAGCAGCTGCTCCCCAACTTCGCCGTCGCCTTGAACAATGCGCTCAGCCACGAACGGCTGCAGCGGGTCGCCGCCATCGACACGCTCACCGGGTTGTACAACCGGCGTTTCGGGCTGGAACGGCTGAGCCAGGAATTCAGCCGATCGGTTCGGTCCGGCGAGCCGCTCGGCATCATCTTGTTCGACATCGACCACTTCAAGTCGGTCAACGACACCTACGGCCATCAGGTCGGGGATGACGTTCTGAAACTGATCGCCGAGAATGCGAAAGGCGTACTCCGCGAAGGCGACACGCTGATGCGGTACGGCGGCGAGGAGTTCCTGGCCGTGCTGCCGGGCGCAGGTGAGGCCGACCTGCGAACTGTCGGCGAACGGATGCGGCGAATCGTCGAATCAAGCGTGGTGTTCGAGTCGACCGCGGAGGTTCGGGTCACAATCAGCCTCGGCGGTGTGTCGTTTCCGAGCGCCGACGTCGTCGACCTCGACGATCTGATCCGCAAGGCCGACGCCGCACTGTACAGCGCAAAGACGGCCGGTCGAAATCGCCTGGCTCTGGTCGAGGCCTGACGGTCCCCCAACCGGGGGTTCGGGCCGCAAGGTTTGAAGCAGCCACCCATCG
>JAOUGG010000435.1 GCA_029857855.1 Acidimicrobiia bacterium
CCGGTCACCCATGCGCTCTGCCAGCTCGTCGAGACGGACCGTCCCGACATAACACCACGGTCAGAGAAAGTCGGACCAAACGGTCAGTGGAACAGAATTCTCATTGGTGGCAGTCATCACGGAGAAATGTACCAACGCCGTGAAATCCTGTCGATTCCCGGTCCAATCGGAGCGGTCTTCTCGCGATCAACGCGCGTGCGACACCGGATCGAGATAGTCTCGTCATACTCAAAGGCTATGATTTGGGGGTCCACGGTGAGGTTCGGCGACGTCTGTCGCATGGTCGTTGCCGAGGATTCCCGTCAAGATCCGCCACTCCGGCGGAGAGTCTCAATGGGGAGAGGAGCTCCTAACAACATGACGATTTCAAAATTGCTTCGTCTGCTGTCACTTCTTCTCGCTCTCACTCTGGTCGCTTCGGCGTGCGGTAGTGACAGCGGCGACGAGAGTAGCGATGGCACCACCGAAGAGGGAACTGACGACACTTCCGGAGAGGAAGGCGGCACCGGGGAGGAAGTCGAACTGACCCAGGGTGGCAGCACCCTCGACGCGGTCCGCGACCGCGGCACCGTCGTCTGTGGCGCCAACGAGTCGCTTCCCGGCTTCGGCATCGTCGACTCGGCCGGTGAGTACAGCGGCTTCGACATCGACTTCTGCAAGGCCGTCGCCGCCGGTGTCCTCGGTGACGCCAACGCGGTCGAGTACCGTCCGCTGTCGGCCGAGGCTCGCTTCACCGCACTCCAATCCGGTGAGATCGACGTCCTGATCCGCAACACCACCTGGACCGCAACCCGCGACGGTGGTGAAGGTGCCACCTTCCTGTTCACCACGTTCTACGACGGCCAGGGCATGATGGTCCCCGCATCCAGCGGGTTCACCACGTTCGAGGACCTGGCCGACGCCAGCATCTGCGTGCAGTCGGGCACCACCACCGAGCTGAACCTCACCTCGGTGTTCAACGCCCGCGGCATCCCCTTCACACCGGTCGTGTTCGCCGAGAACACCGAACTGCAGCCTGCCTACGTTGAGGGTCAGTGTGAGGCCTGGACCTCCGACGCCTCGCAGCTTGCCGCCTTCAAGTCCTCCATCGAGGGCGAGGGTGGCGACGAGCAGTTCATCATGGCCGAGGTCATGTCGAAGGAGCCGCTCGGCCCGGTTGTGGCCGATGGCGACAGTGCGTGGGCCCAGGCCGTCGAGTGGTCGGTCATGGCCACCGTGCAGGCGTGGGAGTTCGGCCTCGATTCGTCGAACGTCGCCTCCTACTCCGGCGACAACCCCGAGATCCAGCGTTTCGTCGGTCAGACGACCGACTTCGACGCCGGCCTCGGGCTTGACCCCAACTTCGCCGTCGACATCGTCTCCCAGGTGGGCAACTACAAGGAGATCTACGATCGCAACATCGTTCCGATCGGTCTGACCCTGGAGGGATCACCGAACGACATCTGGACCAACGGTGGTCTGATGTACGTGCCGCCGTATCGCTAACCAACGCAGATACGGGTCGGTGATCGACCAAGTGCAATAATCGGAGGGGTCGACGGCAGGTCCGTCGACCCCTCCGTCCTTTTCCAGGCGCAGAGGACACGACAAAGAAGGGGGATAGCCGACATTGGCTTCAACGACGACATCCGGGGGCGCAACCCAACAGCGCCCGCCGTTCTGGCGTGACGAGCGCATACTCAAGATCCTGGGTCAGGTGGTGGCGGTTCTCGTCGTCGTCCTGACCCTTCGCTGGTTGTTCGGCAACCTGATCGACAACCTCAACCGGCTGGGGATCGACACCGGCTTCGGAGTGCTCCGCTCGCCGGCCGGGTTCCAGGTCCGAGACGCCTTCGGCTTCGACCAGAACCAACCCATCTTCCCCGATCTTCTCTGGCTCGGCATCCGCAACACCGCCGTCTCGGCCGTGGTCGGTATCGCCATCGCCGTCATCCTGGGAACGCTGATCGGCATCGGTCGGCTGTCGACCAACTGGTTGGTCCAGAAGATGGCGATGATCTACGTCGAGGTGTTCCGCAACATCCCGCCGCTCGTCATACTCATCTTCATCTACGCCGCCGCTTTCGTGAGCGGCCCGCTGCCGGCCATGAACCCCACCAGCGCACCGATCGAGCTGTCGGTGCCGGGAACCGACAACACGGCTCTGCTGCTCTCGAACGACCGGTGGGGCATTCCCTCGTTCGCCACGACCGATGGAACCCCGTCGCTGTTCTGGATCGGGATGCTGGTCGGCCTCGTTGCGGCTGCGGCGGTCTGGCGCTGGCGGACGAAGGTCAACATCGACACCGGGGCTCCCCACCGACGGGTTCTGTTCTCGTTTCTGACCCTTCTGGCCATTGCGATCGTGTTCTTCCTGATTGCGGGCAACCCCTACCGGATGTCCTGGCCGACCGTGTCGGAAAACGGTCGCCGGATGGAGGGCGGTATCGCCACCAACTCGGCGTACATCTCCCTCACCGTCGGGCTCGGCCTCTACACGGCCAGCCACGTGGCCGAGATCATCCGGGGCTCGATCCTGGCCATCCACCGGGGTCAGACCGAAGCGTCCAACGCCCTGGCGTTGAGCGGGTTCCAGCGGTATCGGTTCGTGATCCTGCCCCAGGCGATGCGCATCGCCATCCCGGCGCTGATCAACCAGTTCCTCAACCTCACCAAGAACACCTCGCTTGGAACGGCCGTCGCCTACGCCGACGTCACCGCACTGACCGCCACCGCCATCGGAAACGGGAAACCGGCAGTCCAGATGCTCCTGGTCTTGATGATCATCTACCTGATGTTCTCCTTCGGGTGGTCGCTCATCCTCAATGTCGTCAACCGTCGATTCCAGTTCGCCTCGAGGTAGCCCGATGTCTGACCAAGCAATCATCCCGACCGCCGAGGAAATCGAACACCAACTGGTGCTGGCCGCCGCCGAAGCCGATTTCGCTCCACACGAGAAGCTGCCCCCGGGCGAGTGGATCAAGAAGAACCTGTTCAACAACACGCTGAACACCATCATCACGCTGGTGATGTTGCCGATCGCCCTGTACCTGCTGTACCGGACCGTTCGCTACGTCTTCATCACCGGTCAGTGGGAACCGGTTCGAGCCAACCTCGAGCTGTTCATGATCGGCACCTTCGACCGCGACGAGCGGTGGCGGGTGGTGTCGCAGCTCCTGCTCATGTCGTTGAGCGGCGGTCTGGTTGCCGGACTGCTCAAGGCGCAGGCTCGCGATCGGGCGGTGGAGTCCGGGGAGCCGATCGTCGCCACGAGCTGGCAGACGTACCTGTCGAGCTACTGGTCGATCGGTCTGCTGATCGTGGCCAGCCTGGCCGCCTTCACCCGCACGGTCACGCCGACCCTCATCGCGATCGGTGCCATCGCGCTGGCCGCGGTCGGGTGGTTCGTCACGTCGCGCTTCGGCCGGTCGATCCAACCGTTCGGCTGGAGCCTGGCCGCGCTCGTCGGTGTGGCCAGCTTCCAGGTTCTGTCGGGCACGGGCGGCTACGCCTGGTTCTTCGTGACGCTGGCGCTGTATCCCGCGCTCTCGGCGCTCGTCCGACTGATCCCACCGGGCATGCTGATGGGGGTGGCCGGGCTCGGGGTGCTGGTGGGTATCGCCAACCTGGCCCTTCGGCCGGGCGCGCTGGCCGCCATCTTCCTCCTCATCGGCCTCTGGGGTGCTTTCGCCGCCTACCGGGGCGACCGCGTCGACGGTGCCCGGATCGGCCTGGTCATGACGGCCGGCCTCGTGGCCTACTACGTGCTGCAGGCCATCGGCTTCGAAGGCATCGACTGGTCGGCCTGGAGTGGCTTCCACATCAACCTGATCGTGGCCGGGGCCGCCATCGTCCTGGCCTTCCCGCTCGGCATTCTGCTGGCGCTTGGTCGCCGATCGAAGCTGCCGGCGATCCGCCTCATGTCGGTGGCCT
>JAOUGG010000434.1 GCA_029857855.1 Acidimicrobiia bacterium
CCCTTCGAGTTCCCCACCCGCCCGATGATGTCTGTGCCGCCGACGGCCGGTCGGCTCGCTTCGTCCTGGCCAGTCGGTGGATCAATCGGGTCGTGACGTTCGCCCCTGTTGTCATTGCCGCCAACCAACAATGCTGAACTTGTGGACAGACGACACGGCAGAGTTCTTGGGTGGCATCGGCGGAGGTGACTGATGAGCTACAGGGTGCATCGTTTCGATATCAACATGGAGACCGATGCCGCCAAGTTGGAAGCATTCCTGAACGGGCTGGACGGAGAGGTCGTCTCCATCATCCCCAACGTAAGGAAGACGACCATCGCTCAGATCTACGGCGTGACGCGCAAAGTCGATTTCCTTCTCATCGTTGAGCGTACGTAGCTTGCTGACAGCCTCTATCGGGGTGCAGGTAGAAACGGAACGAGACGCGTCGGTCGGTCAGGTGTGTAGGGGCCCGAGTTGGCCTGGGGTGGTGCTGCGGGTCCTATGAAGTCGCAGCCGCCGTAGACGTTTGGTTGAGTTCGTTGAGGACACCGGCGATATCGCAGCGGTCGGTACGGTTGTACGGCAGTTTGGAGAGCATGGTTGCCATGGCGCACGTGTTTGAGACGGCGGAGTAGGTGAGCCCGGCGGCTACTCCGGCAGCGATCCACTTGGCTCCCGGGATCACGGCGCTGACGGCGACCGCGGCCAGAGCGAGCGAGCCGGCGACGAGGCGAACCTGGCGGTCCATGGCCCACCGGCTGGTGTCGCCGTGGACGACGTCACCGCCCGTGGTTTGCCATGCGTCCATGCCTCCTTCGAGGATGTGCAGCGTTTCTTTGCCGGCGGCGGCCAGTGTCTCGTGGGCTTGGGTTGCCCTTCCGCCGGATTGGCAGACCAGCACGACGGGGTGGTCAACATCGGCGAGGTCGCGAACGTGTTCGGAGAGGGTGTCGAGAGGGACGTTGTAGGAGCCGGGGATGTGAACGGTTTCGAATTCGCCGCCGGTTCGCACATCAAGGATTCGGATGTCAGGGTCGTCGAGGCGGAGTTGTCGCAGCATTGCGGGGTTGATGACGTCGGTTGCTGGCAGGTTGGTTGTGGTCATGATGCCTCCACAGGCGTTGGGGGGTTGTTGTGGTCGGGGAACGAGACGGGTTTGAGCCGACCGGTTCGTAGGTCGTGGATCGCGCCTCGGATTTCGACGGTCCCGGCGTGGGCGGCGTGGCCGACCGGTCCGTCGTGGTTCATAAGCGCTGTGATGGTGGTGGCGACGTTGAGTTCCGCGACATCGTCGGGGTCCATGTCGGGATGGGTCCGGGCGATCTCACAGATTGCGGCCACGATCGGGGCGAGGTGTCCGCCACAGTTTCCTTCCACCGCGGCTGTCACGGCGCCGCAGTTGGTGTGGCCGAGCACGACGATCAGGTCGACACCGAGTTCGGCGACCGCATAGTCGAGACTGGCCACTGCTGAGGACACGGCGGTGTTGCCGGCGATTCGGATGACGAAGAGGTTCCCGGCCGGCTGGTCGAAGATCACCGATGGCGGAACCCGGGCGTCCGAGCAGGCCAGGACGGCAGCGGCGGGTTCATGGTTCGGCGCCGTCCCGGTGCCGCCGGTCTCGACCGCCAGGTGGGCATTGAGGAGGTTCTCCCACGAAGATTCAGGTTCAGACACCGGTCCGCTCCGCTGCTCGCTGGTCTCGTGGGCGTCGTGGCGATTGGTGATTGCGGTCATCGCGTCATGGGTTGAGGTGTGAATTCGGTCGCCGAGGTGGTCCCAGATGCCGGCTCGGCGCAGCACATCACGCACCGGGCCTTTGACATCGGCTAGATGGAGGGCGACGCTACGTTCTTCGATCTCGGTTAGGACCTCGTTGAGCATTTCGGCTGCGGTGGCGTCGATATCGTTGATACCCGAGGCGTCCAACACCAGCGCCTTTGGGTCCTGTTTCACCAACTCGGCGTTTTCGAGGAGTAGTCGTTTGACGTTGACGGCGTTCACGAACGACAAGGCGGCATCGATTCGCACGATGCGAATCCCGTCGATGGTCTGGGCCTCGGGGAACCGTTCGATGTTGCGGTAACTGGTTGTGCCCTCGACCCGACCGAGGACTGCTCGGTGGGGCATCGAGATCCGGGCGAAGACAACGAGCATCGACGCCACCACCGCCACCAGGATCCCGAGTTCGATACCGAGGATGAGAGTGGCAGAGAAGGCCACAATGAGTCCGACGAGGTCGGAGCGTTTCACATGGGCGACGTGGCGCATCTCGGCCACGTCGATGAGCCCGATGACGGCCATGATGATGATGGCCCCCAGCGCAGCGTTGGGAAGCGACGCGAACAGTGGGGTGAGGAACGCGATCGTAACCAAAACGACGCCGGCGGTGATCAGGGACGCGAACGGTGTGCGGGCCCCGGCGGTGTCGTTGACCGCCGTACGCGAGAAGCCGCCAGTGACGGGGTAGCCGCCGAACAGGCCGGCGGCTACATTGGCCGCGCCCAATCCGATGAGTTCACGGTTGGCCTCGACCTCGTAGTGGTGACGACGGGCATAGACCTTGGCCACGGCGATGGACTCCATGAACCCAACCAGAGTGATGACGGCTGCGGTGGCGGCGAGGTTGCTGATGAGTGAGCCGTTGAAGTCGGGAAGTCCGAAGGCGGGGAGTTTGTCGGGGATGTCGCCGACAACCCCCACGCCCCGTGATTCGAGATTGAAGAGTTCGACGGCCAGGATGGAGCCGACGACGACGACCAGAGCGGCCGGGATCCGTGGGGCGTAGCGCTTCAGTACGAAGAGCACGCCGAGAGCGATCGTCCCGAGAGCCAGGGTGGTGCCGTTGGTGGCGGACAGGTTGTCCACGACTTCGAGAACGGTTTCGTAGAAGTGCTCTTTGCGGTCTGTGGTGATCCCGAAGAGGTGTTTGGCCTGGGAGAAACCGATGATGATCGCAGCGGCGGCGGTGAACCCGACCAAGACGGAGTGCGACAAGAAGTTCACTAGGAACCCCAGCCGCCCGGCACCGATCACGATGTGCACAACACCGACCATCAGCGCCAGCAGCGCAGCGGCACCGAGGTACCCAGCAGTTCCCTCCTCAACGAGAGGGGCCAGGGACGATGCCGTAAGCAGCGAAACGATAGCGACCGGCCCTACGGCTAGCTGGCGAGAGGTGGCGAACAAGGCGTAGACGATGACCGGGATCGTGGCTGCGTAGAGACCGACCTCGGGCGGAAGGCCGGCCAACAAGGCGTAGGCCATAGCCTGGGGTACCAGCATGGCCCCCACGGTCAGACCGGCAGCGAGATCGGGCCGCAGATTCGAGCGGTCGTAGCGGGGCGCCCATTCCAGAATAGGGAGGAGTCTTCCGAGGTTTGTGGTCAAGGGTTCCCTCACGCAATCAATTGTACGGACATTTAGAGGCAGTAGCAACCTATACCCCAAGGGGTATCCTGAATTTGTGAAGTTTCCCGCCGAAACGAGCGATGACGTCATGAACCGGCTCCGCCGGGTCGAAGGCCAGATCCGTGGCATTCAGCGCCTTGTCGAAGAACAAGCAGAGTGTCGTGACATCGTCACCCAGCTCACCGCCGCCAGGGCGGCGCTCGACCGCGTTGGGTTCAAACTGATGGCAGCGGCGATGGCGAACCAGGAGCCCGATACCGACATCGCCGAACTCGAGAAGCTGTTCCTCAAACTGAGCTGAGGTTCCCGACCTCGATCTAGTTGCTTCGGACGGCACCGAAGGACCCCGCCTGTTGGGTGTCTTCGGCGGACTCAGGCCTTGGGGGCGGGCGATGCCGATGAGGGCGTGGCGGGCCTCTCGCTCGTCCGCTTGTCAGCGGCGTCTTTGGACGCCAGGCCGCGGCCGGCACGGAAACCTCTGGCGGCTGTTGTTGTCGGTGACGCTTGCCACGTCACACC
>JAOUGG010000436.1 GCA_029857855.1 Acidimicrobiia bacterium
AGACGTGGTGGGAGCCGATCAGCAGCCGCTCCGATGAGCTGACCGCGGCCATGTACCCGACAGGCTGATCGTTCCGGCGTTTCGCACTCGGGTGTCCGATGGAGTACACAGACAGCCATGTCGTATGAAACCATTCGCCTCGAACGCGACGGCCATGTCGCGACCCTGACCCTCGATCGCCCCGACCGGCTGAACGCCTTCAACGATGCGATGGTTCGGGACCTCGTCAACGCCTGCGACGAGATCGACGGCGACGACTCGATTCGGGCTGTGGTCGTGACGGGGGAGGGCCGAGCCTTCTGCGCCGGCGCCGATCTCGGCCGGGGAGACGAGACGTTTGACGCGGAGGCCCGGTCAAGATCCGACCGCGACGGTGAGGACCGGTGGGCCAACGGCATCCGGCGTGACGGCGGCGGGATTGTCACCCTCCGGTTCTTCGATCTGACCAAACCCGTGATCGCGGCGGTGAACGGACCGGCTGTCGGAATCGGCATCACCATGACGCTGCCGATGGACGTACGGCTGCTGGCCGACGGGGCCAAGATCGGTTTCGTGTTCGCCCGTCGCGGCATCACCCCGGAAGCCTGCTCGTCCTGGTTCCTTCCGCGGCTCGTCGGAATGTCGCAGGCGGCTCGCTGGTGTTTTTCCGGTCGGGTGTTTCCCGCGGCCGAAGCGGCGGCCGGCGGCTTGGGCGAGCTGGTTTCGCCCGATGAGCTTCTGGGCCGAGCCCGGGAGCTGGCCGACGAGTTCGCGGAATCGGCGCCGGTATCGGTGGCGTTGACCCGTCGACTGCTCTGGCGTGGGCTGACCCTCGCCCATCCGATGGAGGCCCATCGGGCCGACTCGCGGGCCATCCAAGCGCTCGGGCGGATGGCCGACGCCCGTGAGGGGGTCACCAGCTTTCTGGAGAAGCGACCGCCCGAGTGGTCGTTGAAGCCGTCCGAGGACCTGCCCGACGTCTTTCCCGAGTGGGAGCAGCCGGTGTTCCGCTGACGGTCGACGACGCCTACCGCCGGCTTCCCTGCAGGGACTCGGTCAGTCCGCTCTCGAGGATGGCACAGGCGTAGCGGGTGTCGCCGGCCGTCCAGGCCTCCTCGTTGGGGTACCAGTAGGGAAACTCTCCGAATTCCGAATCGGTGGGGTCGATGCCCACGAACGCCTCGAACAGACTCCGGCATTCCTGCTGCGCGAGCGCCCTCGCCTGGGCGTCGCCGGGGAACGCCAGATCGACGTCGAACAGACCCCCACCGATCATCTGCCCGCTGTGGAGTTCGGAGCAGCGAACGGGACGGACGTGGTCGTCGAGTGAGAGCGAATCGTCCGCCTGTTCCGGCAGCAGCCGGAAACACTGGCCGGTGCCGAGTTTGTGGAGCTGCGGATACTCGACCGGGAGGTAGGGTCCGTCGATCGGTTCGTCGCTGAGCACTGCGCACAGGACTTCCCGGTCGCCACCGTCCCACCTCGACTGCGAGGGCCGCCAGAAGCGGAAGGTGTAACCCACGGCCGACTCGACATCGAAGAACGACTCGAAGTCCGTCGAGCAGGCCGTTGTGCTCGAGTCGGTCAGGTCATCGTCGGACGGGATCGGCATATCGTCGGGATACGGGAGGTTGCCGCGGCCGAAGAAGACACCGAAGAACGTCCCCGAGCAGTCGGCCAGTCGGACCATGTCGCTGCTACGCAGGCTGAAGGGGTCGGTGGATCCGGCCGGATCGAAGCAGTCGCCCGGCATGAGACGATCGATTGCGACGATGTCCCCTCGGGCGAAGTCATCGGCTCGGCCCTTCACCGAGCCGGTCAGCGCATCGGAGCCGTCGGCGATGGTGACGTAGCACGTGGCGTGGTGGATACCATCATTCCACTCGTTCTCGGAGGGCACGACGAGACGGGCCCGCAGCGTGGTGGCCAGATGGTCGGCCCCGAGATACTCGGTGGTGGAATTCCGGCAGGCCTGCTCGAACCAGACCCTCGTCACATTGTCGCCGGGATAGGCCCGACCGATGTCGGGGTGGGTGGCGAGCCCGGAGACCTCGCCGTCGTGGGCCTCCGAGCAGTCGACCGGCTGCAGAGCCGGCGGTTCATCGTCGGTTTCCCTGAGGCAGGCACCTGTTTCGAGAGCCAGGCCGGAGGAGGCATTGACAACGCCGGGCCAGCCGGTCTGTGTCAACGCCAACCAACCGATGGCCAGTGTGAGCATCGCCGCGACGACACCAGCGCTGTACGCCCGACGGCGATCCGTCGGCCAAAAAGGAGCGGCGCCCGCCAGAGACATGCGACAATCTTGCAGAAAATCCGGGCCGCCAACAACTCGCCCGGCCAAGTCGCCACCGGTTCGACCGGATTCCTGGGGCGAAGGGATGGTCGCTGCGGACGGTTCAGAGCTGTTTCTCGAACCAGCATCTGGCGAACGGATTGTCGTTGTAGCGCTCGATCGGCAGGTAGCCGGCGGATCGATATATGGCGATCGCCTCGGTCAGCACACTGTTGGTGTCGAGCCGAACCATGGTGCAGCCGAGCGATCGTCCTTCGTGTTCGAGGTGTTCCAACACTCGCCGACCGAGCCCGACCCTGCGCCAATCGGAGCTGACCCACATCCGTTTGATCTCCGCCACGTCGTGAGCGAATCGATGGACCGCCCCACAGGCCACGGCCTCGTCGCCGTGGCGTCCCAGAATGAACGCCCCGTTGGGAGGCCGGTAGCCGTCGGCGTCGGCGGTGATGGAGTCGCCGGCATCGAAACCTGTGTCGAACCGTTCGTCGAGTTCATCGAAGTATCGCTTCAGCGATGCGATGGCCTCCTCGTCGAGTGGGTCGACCTGGACGACGGTCACGGCTGCGGCGGACAGTAGCCGGTCGGCGGTGGTCAATGCCTCGGCCAGCCGCTGCCGCTGGCCGGGTCGGAGCGGGGCGATGAGGCCCTCGGCGAGGACCTGCGACCTCGTGTCGAGTTCCCGGTATTCCCGGCGGCCGGACGCGGTCAGCACCGCCCTCATGCGCACCGACCCTGCTCTGGCACTCACGGGACGGCGGTGTCTGCCGAAGCGACTCATCCACGCCGGGTTCGACTTCGACCATCCGACCTTCGCCGACACCATCTCCGATCTGGTCGGTGAACGCCCATCATCACCGTCGATTTCGAGATCCGGCTTCGAGGCGCGCCAATGACGCCGACCATGATGGTCGACGTCGAGCGGTCGGGTGAGGTCAGGCCCACCCGGCTGTTGTGTATTCATTGCACGATGGCCGGGCAGCTGATGGCTGACCTCGGGAACTGCGGTGGAGCTGGGGGGAATCGAACCCCCGTCCGCTGAGGAGTCACCGCACACGCTACGACCATTCCCGCGATTCAGGCTGTACGGCTGCCTGGTTGCCGGGTCAACGTGAACCTTGCGGTTCGTCCGCCTGGTCTTTCCCAGGAGTCAGCGGTCTTTGCCTGCCGTCAATGGTCTCTCCCATCGTCCATCACTGCTTCTGTTGCCGGGCTGCAGTGATCTGGCCCCGCGTGGCCTCACGGCTCGCGATGTTCCTCTAGCTACCTAAGAAATTAGGCGGCGAGAGCGAAGTCAGCCTTGTTGGCGCTTCTGTTGAGCCCCGTTTAACGAGTCTGAGCAACTCGGGTCGCACACACGACTTCTCGTCTCAACGTCGAAACCGATCAGCCCCGAGGTTGGAAGAGATGAGTCATTCACGGCTCACGCCGTGTTGTGGCTCGTCTCGGATTTCAAGTAGCAGTGTCCAGAGCTGATGGCTCTGGACCTCGAGTTCCGGCCTGCGGCCACAACTCGGTGTAGGGCTGATGGCTCTGGACCTCGAGTTCCGGCCTGCGGCCACAACTCGGTGTAGGGCTGATGGCTCTGGACCTCGAGTTCCGGCCTGCGGCCACAACTCTCCCCAATTTTCGGGGGACCT
>JAOUGG010000437.1 GCA_029857855.1 Acidimicrobiia bacterium
CAGCGGGTCAACCACATTCCCGACTACGAGTACGAGCTGGCCGAGCGGGCCACCAACTTCGGGCTGCTGGAGGAGTCGGCGGTCTGCCTGGGCCGGTCGTTCTGCCAGGTGATCGGCCAGGTCGGGTCGAACTGGGTGCACTGCAACGGCACCTCGCCCAGCGACATCGAACAGATCTGCGACGACATCTCCAACGCCGCCGGTGCCCGCTTCCTCATGGCCGGGCACTGCCTGGTGGAAGGGCTGCGGGCGATCGGGGCCAAGACGATCACGATCGCCAACGGCTACTACCGGCCCGACTGGTCGGCCGGCATCAACGGTTACCTTGAGGCGGCCGGGTTCGAGATCCTGTGGGCCGGCGACCTGATCGATCAGGGCCTGGTGGCCGACGAGGCCGAGAAGCTGGCCATCGAGGCCGAGACCCTCTGGGATTATCCGAACCACCTGATGATCGGGGCCGCGGTCGGGGCGTGGGAGGCCGCGCCGGAGGCCGACGCCATCGTCCAGACCGGCGCCGGGTTCCGCATGCTCCAGGTGGTCGACACCGTGGAGGGTCAGACCGGCACACCGGTGGTCGGCTCCGACTTCGCCCTCTACTGGGCCATGCTCCGGGAGCTCGGCCTACCCGCCGCTCCGGGGCACGGATCGTTGCTGGCCACGTTGGGCGATCCGGCTCGAGGCGGAGCCCACTAGATGGCGGTGCGCACGCGCCGGCTGCCCGCCGCCGATCTGCCGGCTCCGATCCTGGCGCTGTGGGCGGTTCCCCGGTCGACCTCGACCGCGTTCGAGTGGATGATGCGCCAGCGGGGTGACCTGACGTGTTTCCACGAGCCGTTCGGTGAGGTCTGGTACCAGGGCGATGATCCGCTGTGGCCCCGCTACGAGTCTGGCGTATCGCTGCGAACGCCGGGGCTGACCTTCGAGTCGCGGTGGTCCGAGCTGACGGCCGCGGCCCGAGAACGGCCGGTGTTCATCAAGGACTTCCCCCATTACGTGGAGTCGATCTGGAGCGACCAGTTCCTGGCCCACTTCATGCACTCGTTCCTGATCCGCGACCCGTTGAAGACGTTGCTGTCGATGGAGTCGAAGTGGCCCGACTTCCACATCAAGGAGACGGGATTTGCCGAGCAGCGGCAGCTGTTCGACTGGCTGTGGGCCCAGACCGGGTCGCCCCCTCCGGTCATCGACTCCGACGATCTGCTCGAGCAGCCTGGCGCCGTCGTCGAAGCCTGGTGTGCCGCCGTCGGCATCCCGTTCCTGGCCGACGCGCTGACGTGGGAGCCCGGTCCCCGAGACGAGGTGAGCTGGTGGGATGGCGGCGTCTTCCACTCGAACCTGCGCGACTCCGACGGGCTCAAGCCTCAGCCCCGGCGTGAGGTGTCGTTGGACGAGGCTCCCGAGCGGGTGCAGCACGTGTACCGGATCGTGCGCCCCCACTACGAGGCGATGCGGGCGCACCGTATCGTGGTCTGAATGCTGAACCCGGGGACGACTCGGTCGATCGCCGACGTGGTGGCCAACGATCTCTGCGTTGGCTGCGGGTTGTGCGAGGCGGTGACCCACGGCCGGGTGACGATGACGATGACCGACGCCGGCTCGCTCCGGCCGTCGCCGCTCACCGCCATGACCGCCGCAGAGGACCGGGTGCTGGCCGCCGCTTGTCCCGGTGTGGTGGCCCCGGTTCGCGTCGATCCCGGCGGGGTCGAGTTGGCGGAATCCGTTGATCCGGTGTGGGGGGCCTCCCGCTCGATGGTGATGGCCTGGGCCGGCGAGCCGGAGGTGCGGTTCAAAGCGGCCACCGGCGGTGTGCTGACGGCGCTCGGCCGTCATCTCCTCTCGGCCGGTGACGTGGCGTTCGTGTTGCACGTCGGCCCCGATCCGGACGCCCCGACCCGCAGCCGCTTCGTGTTGAGCGAGTCGCCGGACGAGGTCCTGGCCAACACCGGTTCCCGGTATGGGCCGACGGCTCCGCTGGCCGGGCTCGGGCAGGCGTTGGATCGGGGCGAGCCGTTTGCGGTCATCGCCAAGCCGTGTGATCTCGGCGCCGTGCACGCTCACGCCGCCGTCGATTCCCGGGTCGAGGAGCTGTGCCGCTACCGGTTGGCCATGGTCTGCGGCGGTCAGTCTCGCCTGACGAAGACGCTCGGGGTGATCGACGGATTCGGGCTCACCGAGACCGAGGTGACCCTGATGCGCTACCGCGGCCATGGAAATCCGGGTCTGACCCGCGTCGAGAGCCGGTCGGGTGCCGCCCACGAGCTGACCTATCTCGACATGTGGGCCGACGAGTCGGGTTGGGATCTGGAGACCCGGTGCAAGCTGTGCCCCGACGCTCTGGGCGAGTGCGCCGACATCGCCGCCGCCGATGCCTGGCCCGGCGGTGCTCCGACCGGGGAGGACGATGGCTTCAACGCCATCGTCGTCCGGACCGGGGCGGGGGAGCGGCTGGTTGGCGACGCGGCGGCCGCCGGTCGCCTGGTACTCGGCGAGCGGGTCACCGCCGATCAGCTCAACGACTTCCAACCCCATCAGGTCCGCAAGAAGGTGGCGCTGGCCGCTCGGTACCAGGGCATGGCCGATGCCGGTGTACCCCCGATCCACGCCCCCGATCTTCGACGTCATCTCGACGAGCTCGGTGCCACGCTCGACCCCGAGGCCAGGGACGCCCAGCGCACCGGTACGGCGCGCCGATTCCAGGCCATTCAGGAGGCCGGTCACCGATGATGGTTCGATCATGAAGATAACGGCGATAGATGTGTGGGCGCTCGACCTGCCGTTGACCCGTCCCTACTCACTGTCGGGTGGGCGGCTCCGGTTCGACCGGCTCGATTCGACCCTCGTTCGCCTGACCACCGACGAGGGTCTGGTCGGCTGGGGTGAAGGCTGCCCCTGGGGGTCCACGTATCTTCCGGCCTTCGCTCGGGGTATCCGGGCCGGGATCGAGGAGCTCGCACCGGCGGTGCTCGGCCTCGATCCCCGGCGCACCGATGTGGTGTATCGGGCCATGAACCTGGCACTGCCCGGCCACCCGTACGTGAAGTCGCCGATCGACATGGCCTGCTGGGACATCGCCGCCCAGTCGGCCGGGCTGCCGCTGTGCGATCTTCTCGGTGGTCGGACCGACGGCACGGTCCGGCTGCATTCCTCGATCCCGAGCGGCACGCCGGACGAACTGCTGGCCGAGATCGATCTGGCCCGGGCCGAGGGCTACACCTTTCACTCGGCCAAGGTGGGGGCCGACGTCGAGGCCGACATCGATCGCATGCGGTTCCTCGACGGCCGCATGGAGCCGGGGGAGGAGGTGACGTTCGACGCCAACCGGGCCTGGCTTCCGGCCGAGGCCGTCGCCGCGCTGAATGCCACCGCCGATCTGCACCGGGTGATCGAGCAGCCGTGCGAGACTCTCGATCAGCATCTGGCTGTTCGCCGCCTCGTCAGACAGCCGCTGGCCGTCGACGAATCGCTGCAGACCATGGGTGACCTGTTGCGGATCATCGAGACCGGCGCCTGCGAGGTCGTCGGCCTCAAGGTCGGTCGGGTCGGTGGCCTCACCGTCGCCCGCCGCATGCGGGACCTGTGTCTCGACGCCGGGATCCGCATGAACATCGAGGACACCGGCGGCACCACCCTCCAGGCCACGGCTGCGGTGCATCTGGCGCAGGCCACGCCCGAACCGTTCCGCCGGGCCACCTGGCTGTGCGTCGAGCATCTCACCGTCGATCCGGTCGAAGGCGGCGCCCGCAACGACGGCCAGGGTCGAACCACCGCACCGACTGAACCGGGCCTCGGTGCTCGCCCGGACGTGGCCGCCCTCGGCGACCTGGTGGCCGGTTATCGGTTCGGCTGATTGTATCGGAGTCGACACGTGGTCTATTCCCGTTGGGGTGGTCGGGGTGGTGGGAGGTT
>JAOUGG010000438.1 GCA_029857855.1 Acidimicrobiia bacterium
GCGGCGACCGGGTCGGCCAGCAGCGCGTGGACGGCATCGGCGACGGGCGACCCGAACTCCGACCCGGCAGCCTGCTCGCCGGTCTCGGTCGATGTCGTGCTTGGTTCGGTCACCTGTCACCTCCTCGTTCGTGTTTTCATCTTCGATTCGTCGTGTTCGGCTGTTCGGGTGCGACCGTCCGTCGAGCGGCACCGGCGAGCGAATCCGGGGTCGAAACCCCGGCGGCTCGGTGCCGACCGGACGCGTGGGCGGCCGTACCTAACAACGGCGGGCCGGGCCTGCCGGCCCTCGCTGATAAGCCAAAAGCGTGGGCCGCAGCCCACGCTGGGAACAATACTAGCGCCTCGGTGATGGATTCAGCGCGGAACCGCTCTCAACGCCCCAGGCACCGGGTTTCGACCCAACGCCCAAACCTACCTCACAGTTGGGCGTACCAGTCGTAACCCCGCTCGTACCAGTAGTCGGTGGGACGATCGTTGGTGAACTGGATGGTGCCGATCCGCTTGATGCACTTGATCCCGTACTTGTTGGGGGTGGCCAGGCGCAGTGGTGCGCCGTGATCCTGGGTCAGCGGCTCACCCTCGAGTTCGTAGGCCAGCAGCGACTGGGGGTTCAGCATCGACGCCATGTCGAGTCCGACGTAGTACCCGCGATCGGGGGTGACGAGGGCGACATAGTCGGTCGATTCCGATCCTAACCGGTCGGCGTACAGCGCGGCGAAATCGCTGAAGCGGGCGCCGCCCCAGGTGACGACGTGGCTCCATCCCTCGACACATTTGTGCTCGACGGTCAACTCGACCTTGGGCAGCGCCGTGATATCGGCGAGCACGTGGCGCCCCCACTCCGAACCGTCGGGTCCGAGCACGGTCAGTTCCCAGGCGACGAGGTCGATCTCGTCGCCGATGCCGTGACGGCCGTTGACCCGGAGCATCGACGATCGGCTGCGGTCGAAGGTCGGCGCCGTGCGGCCGCTCAACCGCCGCCAGAGCGCCTCATTGAACTCGTGACCGCGGCGAAGGGTCACCGGGATGTTGTTGTCGTCGGGACCGGTCTGCAACCAGCGCCATCCCAGAAGCGCAACCAGCGACGCCGCCCCACCGGTCAGCACCGACCGCCGGGTCTGCCGGCGGAGCGCCGACTCGTCGAGTGTGGGGGCTGCGGTTTCGAGGGCCGCGTAGCGGGCCGCCCGCCCCTCGTCTGCGTCCGACCGCTTCGACGCGGGCAGCGGCTCGGGCACCGACTCAGGTCCTGGGTCGCTCATCGACCGGCTGCTTCCGGGGTTCCAGTGCGGGATTGGCCGGCGTCGGCCGGCGCTTTGATCCGCTCGTAGCCGGTGACCATCGAGGTGAAGTTGGGCCACCCGGCCCGAGCCACCTGCAGCAGATGGAGGACGAAGAACACCAGGAAGCCGATCGTGATCGTGAAGTGGATGGTTCGGGCCGTCTCGTAGCCGCCGAAGAGCGTGGTCAAGAGGTTGGCCTGCGTCGGCTTGTAGATGGCCAGCCCGGTCAGCACCGCCAGGCCGCCCATCACCACGATCAGGGTGTAGGTCAGACGTTGGGCCCCGTTGTAGCGACCCTGCGGTGGGAGCGGCTTGCGGCGGATGAACAGATCGTGCAGCACGACCGTGATCGAGTCGCCAGGCGAGTGGCGGTCGGGCAGGAGGTGGCGCCATTCACCGGACCGCCACGTGTAGAGGACGTAGGCGATGCCGTTGATCGTGAACAACCAGCCGAACGTGAAGTGGAAGGCCATGCCTCGGGCCAGTCGTCGCTCCAAGCCCAGGCGCTCGTTGATCACGTCCGGAAAGAAATCGAACCAGTGCCACCCGATCAGACCGACACCGAAGCCGAACGGATCCCGAACGTCGGCCCAGTAGATCCGCAGGCCGCTCCAGATCATGATCATGAGCAGTGGGAAGTTGATCCAGTGGGTCCAGCGGGTGACACGCCGATGTTTGAGGCGGGCAACCGCGGCGTGATCGGTGCCGGCCTCGCCGCCGGTGGTGGGCGCGGTTTGCGTCGTCATTGCTCCACACCATAGGGATCCAGCGGCCCCGTGTCATCGAATCCGCCGTTTGTTGTCCGTCTTGGTGCCCGGTGTTGTGCAAACCGTTCGAATAGGATCGTCGACCATGAGCCTGTGGGAACGCATCACGAGTTGGTTTCGCACCGAGTCGGCCGAGGCCCGCGACTGGTCGGCCGATCTGCAGCGAGACGTGTCATCCGATCTCGATCGCAAGGAGGCGGATCTGCGGGCCTCCCCGGCCGAGAAACTTGAGAATCTTCAGGACCAGATCTTGGGCAACACCGACGTCTTCGACGAGATCAAGGGAAAGATCGCGAGCGCCGGTATCGACCCCGAGGCCGACGACGACCCGATTACCGAGGGCAACGACTGACAGCGATCCGCGTTCAGCGGTTCTTGCGGATCAGTTCGACGATCTGCTCGGAGGCGTTGGCGTCGTCGCCCAGCTCGTTGAGATTCAGTCGCCGGTCCTCATCCGCGGCCTTGCGGGCCGCGTCGCGGGTCGACTTGGCCCGTTCGAGCGCGGCGTCGGTGCCGTTCTCCGTGATGAACTCGGCCCACTCGACGAGCGTCGACACCATCTCGTCCTCCGGCACCACGGCGACGTTGGTGCCTTCGATGAACAGGTGCCCCCTCTTGTTGCCCGCTGCGATCCCGATATCGGCGTCGCGAGCTTCTCCGGGGCCGTTCACCACACAGCCCATGACCGCCACCTGAAGTGGGATCTGGCGGTCGGCGAAGGCCTCCTGGGCCTTCTGCGCCACCTCGTAGACGTCGATCTCGGCCCGCCCACACGACGGGCAGGCGATCAGGTCGACGTTCTTGCGTTCCCGCAGACCGTAGGACTCGAGCAACACCCGGCCCAGCCGGGCCTCGTCGACCGGATCGGAGGTCAAGGAGTAGCGGATGGTGTCACCGATACCCTCGGCCAGCAACGTGGCGATACCGGCGGTGGCCTTGACAATGCCCGCCGGCGGAGGGCCGGCCTCGGTGACGCCGAGATGCAACGGATGGTCGGTGACCTCACTCAACTGGCGGTACGCCTCGATCATGAGGGGAACGTTCGACGCCTTCACCGAGATCTTGATGAGATCGAAGTCGACATCCTCGAAATAGGCGATCTCCTGCAGCGCCGACTCGACCATGGCTTCGGGTGTGACCCGGCCGCCGTACTTCTCGTAGAGCTTTGGATCGAGGCTTCCACCGTTGACCCCGATCCGGATCGGAACGCCCCGGTCCTTGGCCTCGGAGGCGACGGCCTTGATGTGCTCGGGTTTGCGGATGTTGCCGGGGTTGAGCCGCAGACACTGGACCCCGGCCTCGAGCGCCTCGAGCGCTCGCCGGTACTGATGGTGGATGTCGGCGACGATCGGGACCGGACTCCGGGGCACAATCCTGGCCAGCCCCTCGGCCGCCTCGGGTTCGTTGCAGGTGCAGCGGACGATGTCGGCACCGGCTGCGGCCAGCGCATAGATCTGCTGCAACGTTCCGTCGACGTCGGCCGTCTTGGTGATGGTCATCGACTGGACCGTGATGGGCGCCCCCCCACCGACCGGCACGTCGCCCACCATGATCTGGCGCGTCTTCTTGCGGGGGAACACCACCGCTCCGGCTTCCACGGATCAGCCGATCGGTCGAACGATGTCGAGGTAGACGGTCGAGATCATGATGAAGCCGAGCAGCCCGATAACCGCATAGGCCACCGGGAGGAGCTTCGCCACGTCGACCTGGTGGCGGTAGTCGCCCCGGGACCGCAGCCGCTCGTAGGTCGCGATGGCGGCGTGCCCGCCGTCGAGTGGGAGCAGCGGCAACAAGTTGAGCACCCCGATGAAGATGTTGAAGATGCCGAGCATCATCAGCGGCACCGTGACGTCGAA
>JAOUGG010000439.1 GCA_029857855.1 Acidimicrobiia bacterium
AATCTGACGCTTCTTGGCTTCGAACTCCTCAGCAGTCAGCACCCCGGCGGCCTGAAGCGATGCCAACTGCTGGAGCTCAGCCATATAGCTGGGCACGTCAGAGGCCGGGGTCGCAGGAGCCGGGGCCGGGGCCGGGGCCGGTTGTGGTGGCGGTGCAGCCTGAACCGGAGCTGGAGGTGGCGCGGCGTACACCGGCTGGACCGGCGTGGCCGCCGCCTGGGCCGCGTTCATCCTCCGGTTCATCCTCCGAGAGGTTCGGCGGGAGGTCCGGCGAGCGGTTCGACGCATCGATCTTCTGGCTGGTGGCATGATGAACTCCCTAGTGCAGTGTGGTTTGCCTGCGGTCAGTCGGCTTCGATTACGGCGTCCATCGCATCGGCCAGATCACCTTTGTCGATGAGGCCGGCCTCGACAAGACCGAGAACCGTCCGGGCAGCCACGGCCGCTTCGATCTCTTGAGCGATTTCGATCGTTTCGAGGGCCTGCAGTGAACGCAGGGTGGCCTCGGCTTCCAGTGCCGCCGCTACTTCCAGGGCCTCGATGGCCTCGGCGGTGGCAGTCAGCTCGGCACCAACCATCATCAGACCCTCGAGCGTCAGAAAACCTTGGGCAACGGGGAAACCTCCTGCGGCCCGGATCTCGTCCCGCAACTCGGCGGCCCAGCGGTGTTCGATGAGTAGCAGTGCCGCCGCCGAACCCGGAGCGAGCTCTCGACCCAGCCGCCGGATGTCCTCGGGGGTCACGCCGATCGCCGATGCCTCGCCGATTCCCTCCGGTGGGGCGGCAGGATCCTCGCCTTCGAACGAGAAGCCCATCAGCTCGCCGATCACCGTCCCGAGAAGTTCGTCTTCTTCCTCCTCGCCGAGCTCGCCGGACTCCAAGGCGATCAGATCGCCGTTCTGCTCCTTGGCAACAAACAGGACGTCCAGGATCCGCACCGCAGCCACCGAGGTGAGCTCATCGAGCTTCTCGATGATCCCTCCCTTGAACTTGTCGAGGGTGTCGAACTCAAACGCAACGAACTGAACGGGACCAAGCATCACTTCTGTATAGCAGGAAAACCCGAAGTTCGAAGGCGCCGACGGTCAGGCCACCGGGCTACTCGATCCGCAGTGCCGGATTGGACATGGCGGCGTTGAGATCCATTCGACGCTGCTGGATCGTCTGCGACGACTGGAGGACAAGGTCGTCACGGGCCGGGTTCGCGGGGTCGCCCCTGAGCGACACGTCCGCCTCCATGGCAGCTCGCAGACCGGCCGAGGCGCGACCGAGATCGGTGAATGCAGCCGCCTCGTCCGGCTCCTCGGCTTGCAGGGCCATGGCCGACGCCATGCCCTCGAGCTCGACCATGCGGGCGTTCGTCGTCTGCCACGCCCGTTGCAGCTGGGCCGGATCGCTGGTCCTCATGATCTCCATCGTCCCCTGATCGTGGACCCAGCGGAAACCGCCCATCACCTCGGCCAGGCGATTCCGCCGGCCGGATCGCTCGGCCTCCTTCGATTGCGACCGTGACGACATGATGCTGGATGCACCAAGGACCGCAACAACCGCGAGCCCGCCGAGGATGGCGATCAGTGCAATCGTCCGGCCGCTCAGGCCACCATCGTCGTCGGTCGTATCGGCCGGTGCCTCGGTTTCCGGTGCCTCGGTTTCCGGGGGAGCGGTTTCCGGGGGAGCGGTCTCCGGAGGGCTCGTCTCCTCCGGAGGGCTCGTCTCCTCCGGGGCCTCACCGCCACCGTCGTCGGGGCTGGTGGTTACGGTGATATCGACTCCAGCCAGGGGTCCGTCTTCGCCACAGGAGCCCAGCGTCAACATCAACACGACGCCAACCAACCCGATGAGGGTTCGGTTCATCCGCCCGGGTTTCGTGATTTCGCCCTTCACCATCTGAACAAGTCGCACAGCATGCCTCCCAGCCCTTACCGCAGATCGGAACCATTGGACTATACAGAATTGCAGGCGGCGGCACATACCCTGCCGGCGGTCAACCCCTTCGATGGATCAGAGGTAGTCCCGTTCGGTCAACCATCGGATGGCGAAGAAGCCATAGATGGGAGGGAGATAGTTGGCCACCATTCGGTGGCTGAGCGCAGCGGCGAAAGCTGCCGACTCGGGAACATCGACCAGGGTGAGGCCGGCGGCCAGCGCCGCTTCACCGATCCCAATGCCTCCGGGCACCGGCATCAGCCCGACGAGCAAGCCGACCGCACTGTTGACGAAAACCGCCTCGGTGAACGTGATGGAGGACCCGAAGGCACTGACCGAGGCGCTCAGGGTCATGGCGAACAACAGCCGGCCGGCCAGCGCTCCTCCCACGAGCCGCAGCAGCCGCTGAGGGTCGGTTATCGATTGCCGGATATCGGTGTAAGCCACCTTCAGCTGGGGCACGATCCGTCTACGTACGCCGGGAACGGCGAAGGTGACGATGACGCCGACCACGAACAGCACGACGACGAGGAGAGCAAGCCGCAGAGCCGGCCCGGCGTCGACGTCGTCGAGGGTGATGGACTCACCGACCACTCTGATGGAGAGCAACAACAACACGATGTCGACACCCTTCGACACCACCGTCAGCAGCGGGCCTTGCGCCACGGCAGCGGCGGTGGGAACGCCGAGTTTGCGCATGTAGCGGATGTTCATGGCGATGGCCCCGGCTTCGGAGGGCACGGCCAGGGAGACGAAGTCCAGTGCGTAACGGAAAATGATCGTCGGGCCGAACGGCACCGGACGATGAACCATCCCGGTCAGGCTCAGGTACTCACCGACGTTCACCAGCTGGGCCAACACGAACGCCGTGACCACCCACGACCAGCGGGCTTCGGCAAACTGGTCGACGATGGTGTCGAAGCCGATGTCGGCCAGGGAACTGACGAGTGTCCAGATGGCGACCAGGGTCAGCAACAGCATGGCCACGCCGCCCCAGGTCACCCGCTCCAACTGCACCAGGTCGGGAGGCTCGGCATCGATGGCCTCGGCCATCTCGGTGCGAAGTGCTTTGAGGTCGAGACCCGCCTGTTTCGCCTGGCCGGTGAGCCGGCTCGACATGGCACTGCGCTGGGTCAGGGGGAGGGCGTCGGCCAAGCGCTCAGGCCCGATTCCGGCCAGAGCGGCGGCTGTGGCGCGTTGTGGACCGACCGCCACCGCAGTGGCGACCAACATCTGGGCAATGTCGATGGCCAAGGTGGTGGGCGTCGGCGAGGCCACGGCCGCAGAGAGATCGTCGAGGATCGGGCCGTCGTCGGCCAGCAGGATGAGACCGGTGTCGATCTGGCGATGAGCCATGTTGGCGTTGTGCCAGCGATCCAGCGTCTGCCAGCAGCGATCGAGAACCCCGTCATCGATCTCGTCGGCCGCCAGGTCGCCGAGGCTTGGAGCCTCGGGCCATCGAGTGGCGATCAGGGCGTCACCGTCGACCCCTCGGCCCCAGCCCAGCAACTCCGCCGCCGGCACCGTCCGTCGATCGCACTCGAGGAGCATCAGGCTTTCGTGCTCGACTTGCTGCAGGCCAGGTGCGCTGAGGGAGCGGTCGAGATCGGTATACCACATCATCCGCCACAGGCGGGACGCCAGGGCCGCATCGGCCGCGTCCCGTCCGTAGATCTTGACCAGGGCCTCGGTCCCGCCGGCCAGCTCGGCTTTGACGAGGGTTCGACCGATCGGCTGGTCGTCGAGGAAGTGGAGTTCGACGGCGGGCAAGCCGCTGTCGGCCAGTGCGTCGAGGATACGTGCCCGGCTGGGGATGCCGACCCCTGACCCGAAAATCAGTCGAATGATGGAGGCCGCACCAACACCCATTGCGATCCCACCGATAACCGACGAGATCGTTCCGTAACTCAGAACGACGGCCGAGACCACCATCAGGATCATCAACCGTCGTCCCAGGAGGCGCATCGGCAGGGTCAGA
>JAOUGG010000440.1 GCA_029857855.1 Acidimicrobiia bacterium
TTCGGAGGTCTGATCGGCCAGACCGTCGACGGAACCACGATCGAATCCACCCTCCAGCTCGCCGACCTGGCTCTGGAGAACGCCAAGGTGGCCTTCGTTCCCGGGGAGGCGTTCGGCAGCCCGGGATACGTTCGCTTCTCGTTCGCACTGGGTGACGACGATCTGGGTGCCGGGCTCCAGCGCCTCGGCGACTACCTGGCCGGCGCCTGAGCGCCGGACCGATGATCGGCGTGACCGATCCGGCGTCGGATCCCCGGAACGACCCGGCGAGGGGCACCAGCCGATGCGGATCGTGGCCCTCGCCGATCTCGGCCGACCTCGTGGCGGCGGGCGGCGTCCGGGTCGAGGCGGTGGCCGAGAGCGGCGACGACGTCTGGTGGCAGGAGACCCGCCCCCTGGAGCAGGGTCGCTCAGTACTTGTGTCCGCCTCCGCCGGCGACCGGCTGCCGGCGCCCTGGTCGGCCCGATCCCGGGTGCACGAATACGGCGGGGGATCCTGGTGGATCGGCCGCGAACACGCCTACTTCATCGAGGCCGAAGATCAGGCCGTCCACCGCATCCCCATCGACCGGTCGGTTGACGGCGAACCGACCCCCGAGCGCGTCTCGGCCCCCCCTCCGGCGGGGACCAATTGGCGTTTCGCCGACGGGCGTGAACATCCCGACGGCTCGCTGGTCGTCTGTGTGCGTGAGACCCATCGATCGGAGCCGGGCGACCACCACGAACCGACCAACGACCTGATCGCCATTCGAACCGATCGCGGCTCGGAGGGGCAACCGGAGATTCTGATGGGCGGATCGGACTTCGTCTCCGACCCGCGGCTATCGCCCGACGGCAAGCACCTGAGCTGGATCCAGTGGAATCACCCGAACATGCCGTGGAACGAGACGGAGTTGGTCGTGGCACCGCTGGTGCGCGCCGACGATGCGATCTCGCTCGGCCCTCCGACGACCGTGGTCTCCGGTGTCTCGGTCGTCGGGCCAGACTGGACTGCTGATGGTCGCCTCGTCTATTCGAGCGACGGCAGCGGATTCTGGAACCTGCACTGGTGGCGGGTCGACGGAACCGGCGGCGCCCTGACCCGGCTGACCGGGGCGGAGATCGGAGCCCCGGCCTGGGTGTTCGGGACCCGGCGCTGGGTCGAGCTGGCCGACGGACGGCTGGTCGCCGCGGTCACCCAGGACGCGGTCGACACGCTCTCCATCGTCGAATCCGACGGCACGGTGCGCCCGGTGCCTGGATTCGGTGCGATGGGCCAATTCGGACCCGAGACGCCGGTCGCCGTCGGCTCGATGTCCGCCGCCGGGTCGGCGCCACCGTCCGCGGTTTGTGTCATCGCCGCCACGCCGACCGGTCTCCCCGAGATCACCAGCATCGACGTGGATTCCGGGTCGACCACGGTGATCCGACCGGCTACGCCGGTCGGTGCCGAGGCGGGCTGGTTATCGGTGCCGGAGTCGATCTGGTTCGACTCCCACGGGCGGTCGACGCACGCCTTCTTCTACCGCCCGGCCGCCCCGCAGGGTGCCGTGACGGTCGATGCAGACGAGAAGCCGCCGCTCATCGTGATCGGACACGGCGGCCCGACCGCCCACAGCACTCCGGAACTCAGCCTGAAAGTCCAATACTGGACCAGTCGGGGATTCGCCGTGGTCGACGTGAACTACGGCGGGTCGACCGGCTTCGGAAAGGACTACCGCGACCGTCTGCATGAGGCCTGGGGGGAGATCGACGTCGCCGACTGCATCAACGCGGCCGTCCATCTGGCCGCCGAGGGTCTCGTCGACGGGAACCGGCTGGCGATCCGGGGCAGCTCGTCCGGCGGGCTGACCGTTCTCGGCGCCCTGATCAGATCGGATCGCTTTGCGGCCGGCGTCAGCCTGTACGGCGTCGCAGACCTGAAGGCACTGGCCGCCGATACCCACAAGTTCGAGAGCAGGTATCTCGACTGGCTGATCGGTCCGTATCCGGAGGAGATGGAGCGATACGAGTCGAGGTCGCCGGTCAACGACGCCAGTGCCATCGCCACGCCGATGTTACTGATGCAGGGAACAGCGGATCGTGTGGTCCCGCCGAGCCAGTCCGAGGCCGTGGTGGCCGCGCTGGCGGCCAACGGGGTCGATCACGTGTACGTGAGCTTCGACGGCGAGTCCCACGGGTTCCGCCGAGCCGAGAGTATCGTCTCGTCGCTCGAACTCGAGCTGTGGTTCTACGGTCAGGTCTTCGGCTTCGCTCCCTCCGACGCCGTGAGCGCCCCGGACTCGGCCATCGGTCGAGGGTTCGGTCTCGACCGTTCGGTCGGCGATTCGTGACCGTAGCCACCGTCTCCCACATCGCGTCGACCGACGGTGCCACCATTGCCGTTCACGACTTCGGTGGCGACGGTCCACCTTTGTTGTTCTGCCACGCCACCGGATTCTGCGGGCCGGTCTGGAAACCGTTGGCCGACTCGCTGATCGATCGGTTCCGGTGCCATGCGCTGGATTTCCGAGCCCACGGATCGAGCACCGCGCCCGAGCACGGGCACATGCGGTGGTCGGGTATGGTCGACGACTTCCTGGCCGTCGCCCGGTTCCTATCCCCGTCGGAGCCGATCCGCGCCGTCGGGCACTCTCTGGGTGGCGGGGTGATCGCTCTTGCCGAGTCGCGAGCGCCCGGGTCGGTGCACAGCGCCTGGACGTTCGAACCGATTCTGTTCCCCCTGCCACCGCCGGGGGAGGCCACGGACGCACCGCACGAGTCGGAGATGGCCGACACCGCCCGCCGGCGCCGGCCGCAATTCGCCGACCGCGCGGAGGTCTACGAGCGCTACCGGTCGCGCCCCCCGCTCGACCGACTGGACGATCGCTGTCTCCGGGCCTATGTCGACCACGGCTTTCGTGACCTGCCGGATGGAGCCGTCGAGTTGGCGTGCTCGCCGGAGTACGAGGCCCGGACGTTCGAACAGCACCGTACGGGCGCCGACGATGCAGCCGCGGCCATGGTCGTTCCGATGGTCGTGGCCGTCGGGGGGGAGGCCACCGTTCCGGTGGAGGCGGCGGTGGCGGTGACGAAGCGCAACCCGCGCCTCGAACTGCGTCGCTACCCCGACCTGACCCATTTCGGACCGCTCGAGGCGCCCGAGCGTGTCGCCGCCGACATCGCCCGGTGGTTCACCTCGGTCTGATCTCCCGGCGCCCGTCGGCCGACGGCTGCCGGCACTCGACCCGACGCCGCTCAGTTGTTGGATACAACCAGTTGGAGATGGGGCCGTTGTTCCAAGTCGACGATCCGTGGGCGATAGAGCGACTGAGGAAGAACCCGGCGGAACCGGGTCAAGACCTCCTCTGCATCCGGTCGATCCGCTGGATCCTGGGCCAGCATGCGGTCCACGATTTCGGTCAACGACATCGGGGCCGACTCCATCAGCTCGGCGAACGGAATCAGCCGCTGACCTCCATCGGCCGGCTCCGACCGGACCGAGCCCGCGGCCAGATAGTGCATGAGCGCACCCAGGGAGTAGATGTCCATCTTGGGGTGGACGATCGCCCCGGCCCACTGTTCCGGTGCCATGGCCCGATGCTCGCCTCGCCGTCCGTTGCCGGTTCCGAGCGTTGAAGGCAGGGTGGTGCCGATCGGACGGCTGTGGGTGAAGTCGGTGATGACGATCGTGTCGGCCCGGGTTCTCACGTGACGGGTTCGCAGGTCGAGATGAACCCGTCCCCGCTGGTGAAGGTAGTTGAGCGCGCCGGCGAGTTCGAACCCGACGTAGAGCACGTCGAGAGGATCGAGGCCGGTGCCCATCCGGGAGATGAGTGAGCTGAGCGACGGGCTGTCGAAATACTCGAACACGGCGTAGGGCATCTCGGCGTCGAGGTCGACCTCGTGGGCCGACGACAGTCCGGGATGACGGAGGCCCTTGAC
>JAOUGG010000441.1 GCA_029857855.1 Acidimicrobiia bacterium
AGACATCGTGCAAGAGGCCTTCATCCGCATGGCCCGCTCCCTCAACCGGATCCAAGACCCCGACCGAGCCACTGCGTACTTGAGGTCGATCGTGTTGAACCTGGCCCGGGACCACAACCGCCGCGGCCTGCTGTCACTGAGGCACAAGATGCCGGCCAACGACCTCGACCCGGCCGGCGTCGACGAGACAATCGCCACCAACGACCAGCACCGACGCCTCGTAGAAGAGGTCCGGGCTCTGCCTCGGCGCCAACGCGACTGCGTCGCGCTGCGCTACCTGATGGAACTCTCGGTGGCCGAGATCGCCGCCACCCTCGACCTCTCGGAGAACTCTGTCAAAACCCACCTCAAGCGGGGCCTGGCGCGTCTCCGCACGACCACGGACAACCTCACCGCCGACGACCTCGAGGAGCCCCAATGAGCCGGCTCGAAGACCTCCTCCACGATGCACTCACCGACGCCGGCTCCCGGGTCGCGCCATCGCCCGATCTGTTCGACCGGATCCAAGCAGGCATCGACGCCGACCGAGCCCGCCGCCACGGACGCCAACGCGCGGCTGTTATCGCCGCAACGCTCACCGCACTCGTCGCCGGTGCGGCAGTCGCCTTCACTTACCGACAAGGAGAACCCCATATGGACTGGTGGATCCTCGAGATCATCGCCTTCGCTCTGCTCGCCGCCACCGCGTTGGTGCTGGGCCCGTTCATCAAGCGTTTCGGCCGCAGCTACGCCGCCGACGTGTTCCGCTCGAACCCATCCACGGGCAAGAGCTTCATCGTGTTGACTGACTTCGCCTACTACCTGATCTTTGCCGCGTACATCGCGTTCACGACAACCATCGACCGACCCAGCGACTGGGCTGCGACAGTCGGTGCCGAGCAGGTCCAGCACAACATCGTGCGAGCAGGCGGAATCCTGTTGATCATCGGCGTGCTCCACGGCGTGAACCTACTCGTGCTGCCGATCATCGGCCGGCTCCTCACCCTCAATCGGCGTCTCGACCAACAAATGCGCGAGCTGACCGACGCCCACCTGTCCGACCGCGACCTCACCCAACCCGACAACTGATGAACAACGCCACGACTGCCGAAAACCGAGCCAACAGTGGATCGGTCAGCATGCGCTTGACCATCCGATCGCTCACCGTCGTCATCGGCGTGAGTCTCCTGGGCGGCGTCGCCGCAGCTGCGGTGGGCGGATCGTGATCGCCGCCGGCGCATGGATCGTGGCCATCGGCTACCTCGTGGTCGCCCACGCTGTGGACCCCTGCGTGAACGGCTTCCACCTCCTCGCCCAAGCCGCCCCCGCCGCCGCGCTCCCCGTCTTGTACCTCTGGGCCATTCGACGCTGGGCCCCGCACCCATTCCGCGATCTTCGCGTTGGAGATGGCCATGTCTGAAGATGGAGACATCGAGGACCTCGGCAGTCGAGGCGGCGGGCACCCCAACCAGAGCGCCGAGCGGGTACACGACGTCTGGCGACGGGGATCCCAATGACGGAAGCCAAACAGGATGCTCCACGCGGTGGCGGGGTTCATACATTGGAATCGGCCGACTCGAGGAGGTCGACCTTTGCGGCCCGGCTGCGATGGCTCCTCGTGGTCGGCCTCCTCTTCGCAAACACCGTCTGGTTCACGATGGGCCTCGTCGCCGCCGCATTCGGCGGATCGTTGACCGATTGGGGCAGCGGCGCCGGCGGGCTAGGTGGTTGGCCCGATCTCTCCCAAACGATCTTCAGTATCCTCGTGGGTCTCGCCGCCGCGATTGCCACCCTCAGAGCGGGTCGCCGAATCCGAGTAGCCGTCGTCGTCTTTTCCACGGGACTCCTGATCGGGACCGCGTATCTAGTTGGCGCTCACCTCGCCGATCCATGTGATCGCGGCTGGTGGGACTTCGAAACCACACTCGGCGGCGCCCGGTTGTGCTCCAGCCAGGGAGAGATCGCTCAACGATTCCACCTCCTGCTCCACGGCATCGCCGGCGTTGTGGCCGCCGCCATCGCAGCGACCCTGTACCGACGCACACGCCTCATCGACTGGTCGCCCCAGCAGACCCCCGAAGCCGGCCAGCAGACGGCCGGCCATGAACCGCTGCCTCAGTAGACAGATGCTGTCTCGCCACAGCCTCTGTGACGGGCAACTGCTCCTCCGGCCGACCAGTCAAGGGAGCACGACGAGCTTTCCGGTCGCTCGCCCGGCTTCCATGTCGGCGTGGGCGTCGGCGATTTCATTCAGCCTGTAGGTGCCGTGGATCGGCACACGGGCCCGACCGGCAACGACTCCCACTACATGTTCAACAAGCCCGAGTAGCCAACCGCCGCGACAGACCTCCGACGGCAGGCGAGCGGCGACGGCCAGCGGCCGCTACGGATCCGGTCCCGAACTCGGCGCCAACTCAAGCCCATGGGGCCCGCCTTCGACCATCGGGAATCGAGCGACATGTCACAAGTCCTAGCTTGGAGACTCACAGGCTTGCAGGCACTCGATCAGAGCTCGCCGTCGACAGCTTCCGCGAGTAGCACTTGTCTTACTACCGAAGTACCGCTTGCTCCGCGCCTCAGAACTCACCAACGCCGACGCCGCAGCGTTCACCGAATGGGCCGACGATCCCGCCGGCGACGCGTGGGACACGGCCACTGCTGACGACTGATGCGACGAAACGAGATCAGACTCGTCACCTCGACCCGGTGATCGGCAGCGAAGCCGCCCGAACCCGACCAGGAGTGATTGTCAGCAACGACGGAGCGAATACCACTGATGCTCGCCTCGGTCGCGGTGTGGCGCTCCGGATCCATCTCGACCTGTAGGGCCGCACGCCATTCACGCAGTCGCCCGAAACTCTGACCTCGGGGTCGAAGACGCCTGGCCGACGCAAGCAGATCAACCTACAGTCATCTGACGAAGCGGCAGCCGACGCACCCGAGCCGACCGCCCCGAAGCGGCCGACCGGCGTCTCTGCACGTTTTGGCCAAGCGGTCGTGGCGCCGGTCATGCGGGCGAGGTCTGACCTGAACGGGCAACCAGCAATCCGCTGGCGGTTCTCAGTCACAGAAGAATGGTGAGGCTGACCCCTCCGTGATCGGTCGGGGTCTGGGCGATGGTGGCCACAACCAGCACGACTCCGACACCGGCAAGAGGTTTGGGGAGCAGCCCGAAGGCAAAGGCACTGATACACATCGTGGCGACCTCACTCGAGCTGCGCAAGCCGACCGACCCCGATCTCGCAGAGCTGGTGGACGTCGTTCGCGCGGGAATCCACGATCCACAAACGATGCCGTTCACCACTGCGTGGACTGATGCCGAATCCCCCGAGCTGGAGCGCCGTGTTTTGAAGTACTGGTGGCGCTGTCGCTCAGAGTTCACCCCACAGCAGTGGGACCTTCCATTCGTTGTTGTGTCCGAGGGGACCATCGTCGGCGTGCAAAGCCTCGCAGCGAGCAACTTCCCGACACTGCGTACAGCGGAGACCGGTTCGTGGCTCGGCCTTGATCATCAAGGAGCCGGCATCGGGAAAGAGATGCGGCGCGCGATCGTGTCGTTCGCGTTCGAGTGCCTTGATGCCCTTGCGGTGACGAGCGCCGCATACATGGACAACCGAGCATCGCAGCAGGTTTCACTGGCAACCGGTTATGAACCAAACGGGACGGTGTTCGAGGAACGGCGCGGAGAGCGGGCTGAACAAATCCGATACATCCTGACTCGCCAACGATGGAGCGAGCTCCAAACCAACGCCGAGATCCACATTGAAGGAATGGAAGCTTGCCGAGACATGTTCGGCCTTGCGAACCCGTTGGGGTGACTGACGACGATTCCGGCCGCGGCGCTGGGGTATTTCGATCGTCTGCATCACAGCCATTTCGTCATCAATTACGGCGGCCGGCTCGTTCCGCCGATGTCGTGTTC
>JAOUGG010000009.1 GCA_029857855.1 Acidimicrobiia bacterium
TGGCGAGCCCGGTGACACCCCATTTCGTGTGGTCGGCGAGGATCACCAGTTCGTCGGTCGAGGCGACGAACGCCTGGTTGGTCTCGGCCTCCAGCAGGTTGGGTGTGGTGAAGCCGGCCCGCTCGTCCATGCCGTGGACGCCCATGAACACGGTGTCGAGATGAAAACCGCTCAGGGCCCGGACGGCGATCGGTCCGACCAGGGCATCGCTGGGTGTTCGTTCTCCCCCGATCAGGATCACCTTGCGGTCCGAGCGCTGATGGGCGTGGAACACGTCGGCCACTCGAACGCTGTTGGTCACCACGGTGAGGTCGGGAACGGTGATCAGTTCGGCGGCCAGTTGGGCGGTGGTGGTACCTGCGGTGAGGCCGATGGCGGCACCGACACCGGTGAGCACGGCGGCCGCGGCCGCGATGGCCCGCTTCTCGTCGATGTTCAGTGACGCTTTGGTCTCGAAACCGGGCTCATCGGCTGTCCGCTCGTAGCGAATGGTTGCTCCACCGTGAACTTTTTCGATCAACCCGTTCTCGGCCAGAATGTCGAGGTCACGGCGGATGGTCATCTCCGACACGTCCAGCCGTTCGGCCAATTCGGCAACCCGAGCGGAGCCGTGACGGCGAACATGGCTCACGATCAGTGCGTGCCGTTGGCGAGCCAGCGACGGTCGTCCTCGTTTGGCCATGCGGCAGACTATTCGCACTATTCTTGGTTTGTCAAACAAGTTCTCACATAAAGCCACAATTATCGGCCGCGAAGGTACAAATAATGTTCAAGTTCTGTTCCGTTCGAACGAAATTGCTTGACAAGTTCGTCGTGCGGGTGCCAGATTCGAGTAGTATCACGAACACCCGGGGGGTGATCCGAGACTCGCTCCCTGTTCACGTTTTCAGATCAAGGGAGAACCATGTCCGGACGCGTACTACGCTCACCAAACCCGAGCCAGGTCGGCTTTCCGCTGACCCGAAGGAAGTTTCTCGTCGGCGGCGCATCAGCCGTCGGCGCCGCAGCGGTGCTCGCCGCCTGCGGCAGCGACGACACAACCGATGCCGGTGCGGGCGACGACAGCAGCGGCGGTGGCGAAGCCGCAGCCGCATCCGGCACCGTCCGGGTCGGCTCCAACTACTCCGACGCCAAGCCGAACGAGGCGCTCAAAGCCGTTCTCGATGCCTTCCCGAACAAGGACGTCACGATCGAGCTGAACGAGGTGGATCACAACACCTACCAGGAGCAGATCGTCGCCTACATGCAGGATCCGCCCGACGACGTCGCTCCCTGGTTCGCGGCCTACCGTCTGGTGCCGCTGGCGTCTGCCGGCCTGTTGCTCGACATCAGCGACGTCTGGACCAACTCACTGGATGACATCCTGTCCTCCGGTTTCAAACAGGCCTCCACCTACGACGGCAAGCAGTATCTCGTCCCGTGGACCTTCTACTCGTGGGGCATCCACTACCGCAAGAGCGTGTGGGATTCGGTTGGCGCCACGCCGCCGGAAGACTGGGACGGCCTGCTCGCCCTCTGCAACGAACTGCAGGGCCAGGGCATCACCCCGTTCGCGTCGGGCAACGACGGTCGGTGGCCGGCGATGGGCACGTTCGATCAGATCAACTTCCGGCTCAACGGGTACCAGTACCACGTCGACCTGATGGCCGGTAACGAGAGCTGGACCGACGACCGCACCAAGGAGGTGTTCGCCCGCTGGGCTGAGATTCTGCCGTTCCACCAGGAGAACCCCAACGGCCGGGAGTGGCAGGACGCCGGCCAGGCAGTGGTCGACGGCGAGGTGGCGATGATGACCATCGGCAACTTCGTCGGTGACCTGTTCCCCGCCGAGGAACTCGACGACCTCGACTTCTTCCCGTTCCCGACGCTCAACGACGAGCATGGGCAGGACACGGTCGAAGCCCCGATCGACGGCTGGGTCGTGGTGGCCGAGCCCCAGAACGAGGCGGCGGCCAAGGAAGTGGTGGCCTACATGGGCACCGCGGACGCGCAGAACACCTACCTGTCCATCGCCCCCGGCGTCCAGGCTCCGGCCGAAGGCGTCGACACCAGCGCCTACAACGCCCTTCAGCAGAAGTCGGCGGAGTTGGTGCAGAACGCGGCCAACGTCACCCAGTTCCTCGACCGCGACACGCTGCCGGCGTTCGCCAACGAGGCCGGGCAGGCCTTCGCCGACTTCCTCAACGATCCGTCGAACATCGACTCGATCCTCGAGGACCTCCAGAGCAAGGCCGAGGCGCTCCTCTAGGAGCGTGCATCGGTAGACCAAATCACCCGCTGGGCCCGGCCGCCAGCCGGTCGGGCCCAGCGGAACCACAGGGCGCGGACAACCAAAGGGGGATACTTGTGACGACGGCCGCTGAACCGTCATCGACCGAGGAGCAGGCGGAGCCCACGGCGGCGGAATCCGACGACCACGCCTCAACACAGGCGGCCGGCGGCAAGCCCAGGCGTCGATCACAATTCGTCGGGACGGACCGCCGTGTCTTCCTGGCCATGCTCCTGATCCCGACGACGATCCACATCCTGATCGTCTGGATCCCCACCATCCTGTCGATCGGCCTGTCGCTGACGAAGTGGAACGGCATCCGGATCGCCGACCTGGAATGGTCGGCCCTCGAGAACTACGACCAGATCATCCTCGGCGCCTTCCAGCAGGACTTCTTCCAGGCCCTCCTGAACAACGTCTGGCTGCTGCTGTTCCTGTTCTTCGGGCCCACGCTGCTCGGCATGTTTCTGGCTTACCTGCTAGACAAGAGCATCCGCGGCAGCCGCATCTACCAGAGCGTGTTCTACACGCCGGTGGTGCTGTCGCTGGCCGTGGTCGGCTTCATCTGGCAGAACATCATGTACGATCAGGAGTTCGGCCTTGCCACCTGGGCCTTCGGTGGTGGTGAGAACGTCGCCTGGCTCGGCAATCAGGAGTTCCTCTTCGAGTTCGGAGGCTACGGCCTGTCGAAGAACTTCCTCGCCATCCTCGTCGCCATGGCCTGGCGCCACACCGGCTACATCATGGTCCTCTACCTGGCCGGGCTGAAGAGCGTCGACGCATCGCTCAAGGAGTCGGCCTCGCTCGACGGCTGCAACGAGTGGCAGACTTTCCGTCACGTGCTGTTCCCGACCCTGAAGCCGATCAACGTGATCGTCGTCGTCATCACCGTGATCGAGGCGCTCCGGGCCTTCGACATCGTCTACGTGCTCAACACGCCGAGAAACACCGAGCTCCTGTCGATCCTCACCACCGACAACCTCATCGGCGAGGGTGCCGACAACATCGGGCGGGGATCGGCCTACGCAACGATGCTGTTCCTACTCTGTATCGGCTTCGTGCTGTGGTACGTCACCAACCATTATCGCAATCAGGAGGCCTCGGTATGACCGACACCGCGACGACCGTGACCACCGCCGCCGCCAATCCGACCAAGGCGACGAAGAAGATCGTGACGAAGAAGAAGCCGCTGCGGCCCGCCCGTGTGGTGCTGCACGTGTTCCTCATCGTGATGGGCATCCTCTGGCTGACACCTCTCGTGGTCTCGCTCTACGCGTCGTTCCGTCCGTTCAGCGACACCCAGGCCAACGGTTTCCTGTCGCTGCCGAGCTCGGTGAGCTTCGACAACTACAAGGCCGCGCTCGACCAGGGCGACTTCCTCGACAAGTACTGGAACACGGCGCTGATCCTGTTCCCGTCGCTGATCCTCACGTTGTTCCTGGCGTCGATGATCGCGTTCGTGGCCAGCCGCTACACATGGCGGTTCAACATCTTCTTCCTGGTGTTGTTCACCGCAGGCAACCTGCTGCCGCAGCAGATCATGGTCGCTCCCCTGTTCCAGGCGTTCCGCCGGATCCCGCTGCCGGAATTCATGTCGAACTCGGGCAACCTGAACGGCTCGAACTGGGCCATCATCTTGTTGCACGTCGGCTTCCAGATGGGGTTCTGCACGTTCGTGTTGAGCAATTACATGAAGCTGCTGCCGAAGGAACTCAACGAGGCGGCGATGGTCGACGGGGCCAGTCTGTGGACAACCTATTCGAAGGTCGTCATGCCGTTGACCCGCCCGGCGCTGGCCGCGCTGGCCACGCTCGAGTTCGCCTGGATCTACAACGACTTCTTCTGGGCCGTCATCTTCGAGCAGCGGGGCGACGATCGCCCGATCACCTCGGCGCTGGCCAACCTGGGCGGCGAGTTCGTGACCGACACCAACGTGGTGGCGGCCGCGTCGATCTTCGTGATCATCCCGGTCATGGTCGTGTACTTCGCTCTGCAGAAGCATTTCATCGCCGGTTTGACCTTGGGCTCAACCAAGGGTTAGCACGCCGGCAGCGGATCGAGGTCGTCGGTCACGCCATCCGAATCAGCGGCGGCCGCCGTCGACGAGGAACTGCTGGGCGGTGCACGCCGCTCCGTCGTCGGCGGCCAGGAACAGGACCATCTGGGCGAATTCGGCCGGGTAGATCCGGCGCTTCAGGGCCTGGTCCTGCATCGTGCCGGCCTCACCCTCCGGGCTCCACCACTTCTCCAGTTGCCGCTCGGTGGCCACCCAGCCCGGCAGCACGGTGTTGACCCGAACGTTGTGCGGCCCGAACGTACGGGCCATCGTGCGGGTGATGCCCTCGACCCCCGACTTGGCGATCGCGTAGCCGGGGAAGAAGTCCTCCTGCATCATGTAGCTGCTGGAGCCGATGTTGATGATCGATCCGTTGCCGGCCTCCAGCATCTGCGGGGCGACCGCCTGAATAGCGAAGAAGTAGTGGCGGAGGTTGGTGTTGAGTCGGTCGTTCCAGTACTCCGGGGTCATCTCGGACCAGGTGTGGCGGTCGTCGGAGGCGGCGTTGTTGACGAGAACGGTGATTCCGTCGAAGGCCTCGATGGTGTCGGCAACCGCCATCCGCAGCGCCTTGATGTCGACCAGGTCGACGTGGTGGAACCACGGTTGGTGGCGTGGTTCCAGTTCGGCGCAACGGGCCAAGGTCTCCTCCGCCCGGTCCTGGTTGATGTCGGCGAAGGCCACCTTCGATCCCTGGCGACAGAACTGTTCGACCATCGCCGCTCCGATGCCGTCGGCCCCGCCGGTGATGAACACCGTGCGGTCGACCAACGATGGATAGCGGGCGTAGTTTGGGGTGTCGGTCACGGGGGGATCTTTCGTACTAGATGTAGCGGCCTTGCAGCTCGGTGATCTCGGACAAGCCTATGAGATCGGTGAAGTCACCGAACGATGGGAGGTTGTCTTCGACGTCGATCGGGGTTCCGGCCGCCTTCACCCCGTCGAGTGCGGAACGCATGGCGCCGACGGCGGCCAGCAGCACGGTGATCGGCATGATGACGAGCGAGAACCCGAGTTCGGCCAGTTCCGAATACGGCAGCGACGGCGACTTGCCACCCTCCACCCAGTTGTAGAGCAGGGGCGTGTCGCGGTACTCGGCGGCAATGGCCTCGATCTCGTCGCGGGTGCGGAGGGCCTCGATGAACAGCACGTCGGCGCCGGCTTCGGCGGCGGCGTCGGCCCGGCGCCGGGCCTCGTCGAGCCCCAGCGGCGCCCGGGCGTCGGTGCGGGCGATGATCAGGAAATCGCTGGTGGAACGGGCGTCGACGGCAGCCCGGATCTTGGCCGCGAACTCGGCCACCGGCACCACCTCTTTACCCTCCATGTGCCCGCAGCGCTTCGGCATCACCTGGTCCTCCAGGTGAATGGCGGCGACTCCGGCCCGCTCGTAGCTCCGCACGGTGTGCACCACGTTGACCGGGTTGCCGTAACCGGTGTCGGCGTCGGCCACCACCGGAACGGCCACGGCCGCCGCAATTCGCCGGGCGTTGTCGATCATCTCGGCCAGCCCGAGGAGACCGACGTCCGGGCGGCCCAGCAGTGAGGCCGCAGTGCCGAACCCCGTCATGTAGACACCGTCGAATCCGGCCTGCTCGATAAGGCGGGCACCGAGCGCGTCGTAGCAGCCGGGCAGCAACAACGGTCCGTCGCCCGCCTCGATCAGGGAACGGAGCCGGTCGGCGGGTGCGGGCGACGACAGGAGATCAGCCATCTCGCCAATGTAGGTCGGCGGTCGTGTCGACGGACAACTTGAGCGCGCGGCGGCCTGTACCTAGACTGACCCGGTGGCCGACCCGGACTCCCTACCCGACTCGCTGCGGACAGCCGTCGGCGAAGATCTGGCGAACGACTACCGGGGCGCCGGATTCGGCCAGGGCCTCGGGGTCGGCGACAAGGTCGGCGTGCTGGTCGTCGACGTCTGTCGGGCCTACGCCGATCCCGAGTCGCCGTTGTTCGCAAACTGCCGGCCGGCGTTCGACGCCTGCACCGAGCTCGTGGCGAGTGCACGCTCCTGCGGCGCACCCGTGGTGTGGACCCGGGTACGTTATCAACCGGGAGGAGCCGACGGCGGTCTCTTCTACCGAAAGGTCGCGGCGTTGGCCTGCTTCGACGAGGGCAATCCCCTCGGGGACTGGCTCGACGAGCTGGTCCCGGCCGACGACGAGATCGTCGTCACCAAACAGTACGCCTCGTCGTTCTTCGGGACCTCGCTGGCCTCCTCGCTGAACACCGCCGGGATCGACACGCTGCTGATCTGTGGCGTTTCCACCTCCGGCTGTGTGCGGGCCACGGCCCTCGACGCGCTGCAGCACGGCTTCCGGCCGCTGGTGGTGGCCGACGCGTGTGGCGACCGCGACCAACGGGTCCACGACGCCAATCTGTTCGACCTCGGCGCCAAGTACGCCGACATCGTCGACCTGGCCACCGCCACCGCCATCCTCGCCGCCTAACGATCACCGACAAGAAGGGGAATACGACGATGGACCTGGGAATCTTCATTCCGATCGGCAACAACGGTTGGATGATGTCGAAGAATGCACCGCAGTACATGCCGAGTTTCGAGCTCAACCGCACGACCGCCGAGCGGGCCGAGGAGGCCGGCTTCGACTTCCTGTTGTCGATGGTGAAGCTGCGAGGCTTCGGCGGCGAGACCGAGTTCTGGGATCACAACCTGGAGTCGTTCAACCTGATGGCCGGGCTGGCCGCCGTCACCAACGACATCCAACTGTTCGCCTCCGTGGCGCTCCCCACCCTGCACCCGGCGATGGTGGCCCGCATGGCCTCGACGATCGACGACATCTCGGGCGGCCGGTTCGGGATCAACATCGTGTCGGGCTGGAACCAGAGCGAGTACGCCCAGATGGGCCTGTGGCCGGGCGACTGGTACTACGAGAAGCGCTACGACTACGCCACCGAATACGTCACGATCATGAAGGAGCTGTGGGCCACCGGGGTCAGCGACTTCAAAGGCGAATACTTCCAGCTCGACGACTGCCGGATGTCGCCCCCGCCCCGCAACGGGAAGGTGCCGCTGGTGTGCGCCGGGCAGTCCGACCGGGGCATGGAGTTCTGCGCCGACTACGGCGACTACCAGTTCATCATCGGCACCGGTGACCTCGACGTGGTCCGCAGTGACGCCGCCCGCCTGATGGCGGCCGCCGAGACGAGCGGCCGCGACGTCGGCGTGTACGTGTTGTTCCAGATCACCATGGGCGAAACCGACGACGAGGCCGAGGCCAAATGGCAGCACTACCGCGACGGCGCCGACCTGGAGGCGATCAAGTTCATGACCGGCCAGGCCGAGCTCGACACCGCCGGAGCCACCGCCGAGAAGATCACCGAGATGCAGGGGGCGTTCAACCTGAACATCGGCCCGATCGTCGGCTCGCACGCCACCATCGCGTCGCGCCTCGACGAGGTGTCGGAGATCCCCGGTGTCAAGGGCGTGATGTGTGTGTTCGACGACTACCCGCCCGCCACGGCCGAATTCGGCGCCAAGGTGATGCCGAAGATGGAGAGCCGCGCATGAGCGGTGCCTCGTCGGCTCCGCCGATGGTGCGGGCCGTCATCGGCAATCCCAATCCCGGCGGTCGAACCACGATCGTCGGCGAGGCGGTGGCGGCGGCAATCGTCGACATGCTGGGCGGAGCCGGCGGCGCCACCGAGACCATCGAGCTGGCCCACATCGGCCCGCATCTGTTCGAGTGGGGCAACGAGGACGTCAAGGCGCTGACCGATCGGGTGGCGTCGAGCACGGTCAACGTGTTCGCCTGTCCCACGTACAAGGCGACCTACACGGGCCTGCTGAAGGCGTTCCTCGACAACTACGGCAACGATGGTCTGGCCGGCACGATCGCCGTTCCGGTCATGGTCGGCGGCACACCCCGCCACGCACTGGCCCCCGAGGTCCATCTCCGGCCGCTACTGGTGGAGTTGGGAGCGTCGGTACCGACCCGGGGCCTCTACGTGCTCGACTCCGAGATGGACGGCCTCGCCGCCGCGGTCGAGTCGTGGGCCCGGGGCGCCGAGGGTCAACTCGGCTGACGGTCGTAAGTCCTCGCGGCGGTTCGGCCAGCGGGCGAACATTTCCCCGCCTGACGCGCCTCGTCGTCGACGCTGACCGCAAGCACTTCGGCCCCGGACGTCGAACTCGCCCATGACGCTACGAAGCCTCGGCAGCCGCCGCGGCCTTGCGGGCCTTTGCGGCCCGGGCCCGGACGGTCGGATCGAGTTCGACCTTGCGGAGCCGGATCTCGTCGGGGGTCACCTCGACACATTCGTTGTCGGCAATGAACTCGAGGGCCTGTTCGAGCGACTGCTGTTTGTGCGGTGACAGCTTCACGGTGGCATCGGCCGCTGCGGCACGATGGTTCGTGAGCTGCTTCTCCTTGCAGACGTTGACATCCATGTCTTCGGACCGGCTGTTCTCCCCGATGATCATTCCCGGGTAGACCTCGGTGCCCGGCGGAATGAGCATCTGGGCCCGCTCCTGCAGCCCCAGCATCGCATACGGGGTGGCCGGGCCCTTGCGGTCGGCCACCAGCGAACCCGATCGCCGGGTGCGAATCTCCCCGAACCACGGCTCGAATCCATCCATCGACTGGTTGATCACACCGGTGCCCCGGGTTTCGGTCATGAACTCGGTGCGGAACCCGATCAGGCCTCGGGCCGGGACGAGGTAGTCGAGCCGAACCCAGCCGGTGCCGTGATTCACCATCTGATCCATGCGCCCCTTGCGGGTGGCCAGCAGCTGGGTCACCGCTCCCATGTGTTCCTCGGGCACGTCGATGACGACCCGTTCGACCGGCTCGTGGACGGCGCCGTCGATCTCCCGGATGACCACCTGTGGCTTGCCGACGGTCAGCTCGAAGCCCTCGCGGCGCATCGTTTCGACCAGCACCGCCAGCTGCAGTTCGCCGCGGGCCTGGACCTCCCAGACATCGGGTTTCTCAGTGGTGAGCACCCGCAGGCTCATGTTGCCGACGAGCTCGGCGTCGAGCCTGCTCTTGACGAGACGGGCCGTGAGCTTCGATCCGGATTGGCCGGCCAACGGCGAGGAGTTCACACCGATCGTCATCGACAGCGACGGCTCGTCGACCTCGATGACCGGCATGGGTCGGGGGTCTTCCATGTCGACGAGGGTCTCGCCGATCAGGATGTCGTCGATGCCGGCCACGGCCGCCAGATCGCCGGGACCGGCCTCGTCGGCCGGTACCCGATCGAGTGCCTCGGTCAGGTACAACTCGGAGATCTTGACCCGCTCGACGGTTCCGTCGATGCGGCTCAGGCCGATCGACGAACCCTTGCGAAGGGTGCCGTTCATGATGCGGCACAGAGCGAGGCGACCCAGGTAGGCGCTGACGTCGAGGTTGGTCACCCAGGCTTGGAGCGGATGGCCCTCGGTGTAGACCGGTGCGGGGACGACCTCGGTGATCGCGTTGAATAGCGGGGTGAGGCCGGACCCGGAGCCCGACGTGCCGGCCGACGAGTCGGCGACCAGGTCGGCGACGGCGTCGATGTCGGTGGTGGCCCATCCGGCACGGGCGGCGCAGTAGAGGATCGGGAACTCGATCTGGTCGTCGCGGGCGTCGATGTCGAGGAACAGCTCGTAGACCTCGTCGACCACCTCTTTGATTCGGGCGTCTCCCCGGTCGACCTTGTTGATCACGAGGATCACCGGGAGATCCCGTTCGAGCGCCTTGCGAAGCACGAACCGGGTCTGGGGCAGCGGGCCCTCGGCGGCGTCGACCAGCAACACGATGCCGTCGACCATCGTCAGGGCTCGCTCGACCTCGCCACCGAAGTCGGCGTGGCCGGGGGTGTCGACGATGTTGAGGGTCAGGTCGCCTAGGCGGACCGACGTGTTCTTGGCCAGGATCGTGATGCCCTTCTCCCGCTCCAGGTCGCTCGAATCCATGATCCGATCGGCCACGTCCTCGTTGGCCCGGAACACACCGGTCTGGCGCAGCATGGCGTCGACCAGGGTGGTCTTCCCGTGGTCGACGTGGGCCACGATGGCCACGTTTCGAATGTCCTCGCGCCGTCGGCGCGGCATTTCTTCTTGGCGGCCTGCGGCCATGTGACGGTTCCTCTCACGAACCAGTACGACTAATCAACGATACGGCCTGGGGGTACCCGAATGACCGGTGGGTGTCAGACGACCCATCGGGACCTTCGGCAACGGACCGCCGCCTCGACTCGACCCCACCTGCGAAAGTAGGCTGGAAGGGAACCATCCGTTGGAGGTCCTATGGCCGCGAAACCAACCCCGGTCGAAGTATTCGGGGTCCGGTCCGACGGCGAGTTGATCCCGCTCACGACCGGCTCCTCCCGCACGGCCGAACCGGCGCGGACCCCGCCGCGACCGCCGATCGATGCCGATCGGGTGTGGATTCTCGGCCCGGTCGGTGACCTTGCCGACACAGCCGACTCCACCGGGGCGGATCGACCCGGCTCCGCGACCTACCAGGCGAGAAAGGCGACCCGACCCGGCGGCTACCGTGATCGCCCGACCCGAGCCGGCGGTCGAGAGGACGTCGTGGCGCCGGTTCCGGTTCTGCCGGGACGGGCCAGCCGGGCGCTCCACACGGGTGACTTGTTCGACGATCCGCTTCCCGGCCTTCGCGTCAATGTCGACAGCCTGGAGGTCGGGGTTCACGGGTCTTCCTGGGACGCTACGGTGACGTGGGGGCGGCTGCGGCGGCGAACCCGCCCGGCCACCCTCCGGGCCTACCCGTCGAGGTCGGCCAACCTGACCGTGCTCGAACTCGTCCCGACCCGATCGAGGTTGATCCACACCCGCGCCTTCGTGCGCGCCGGTGTGCCGGCCATCGCCACGCTGTGTTCCCGAATCAACCGGGCCGCCGGGACACGGCGGCCGACACCGGATCTCCAGCACCGGTCGACGACCGAGGTCTGGTGACCTCGGGCTCGGGATCAGGCTCGGCGGCATCGGAGGCGCCGGGACCGTCACCGGAATCTCCAGCACCCATCTCCTCGGCGACACCATCGACATAGCAGAGCCGATCGATGATGATCCCGGCGTCGACCGGCACGTGCTCGAAACGCAGACCGAGCGTGTCGCCGATCCGCCGAATCGAGCATTCGATCGGGGTCTCCATCCCATCGGTCGAGAACAGGATCAGATCACCGAGCTCCAGTTCCACGTCATCGTAGATCTCAACGGCGACACCCGATGGTGAGAGGTCGGCCAACCGACCGAGCACGGTTTGATCGCCCAGTTCCAAGGTGGCCCTGCGACCCTCGATTGGAACCCGGTAGATCCGCCGCCGCTGCTGGTAGCCCAGACCGTAGCGCCAGGCCAGGGCAAGCTGGATTCCCTCCCAGGCGGCCAGGAGGAAGGTGAGCGTGGCGGCGAAGGTGGTCAGCCCGTAGCCGGTCAACTGCCGGGCGATGCCGATGATCACGCCGGCGACGAGGACGAGCGTCAGCAGAACGAGCGAGGTGTTGGCGCGGAGGAACACACCCCAGTGCTCAACGGTCGAGTCCTTGACCGTGACCTTGAACACCTGCTTCTTGGGTGGACCCGACACGAGGGTTCGCAGCGCCGAGAGCTGGGCCGGCAGCGACAGGATCTCGGCCCGGCTCAGGTCGCCGAGCGCAACCCGCCCCCTGGATAGCGCCAGCATGCCGTATCCGCCACCGAACATCGCCCCGCCGAGAATCGTCACCATCACGATCGGCTCCGCTTCGAACGGGATCCGTCCGGATCCGAGAATCAGTGCCACCCCGAGTATGAGAAGGATCCGTCGTAGCCCGGCCAGCACCGCCACGAGCGTGGCCACATAGGACAGCCGCTGCCGCAACGTCAGACCCGGAATCGTCAACGGGCTGTCGTCGGTGTGGAGCAGGGCGATGTTGCCCGAACCCCAGCGGTCACGCTGGGTGACAAAGGTGCTGTGGTCGGTGGCCCCGAGGCCGAACGAGAGGGCGATCGGGTGGTAACGACTCCGCCAGCCGGCGGCGTGCAGGCGGACCGAGGTGTGGAAGTCCTCGGTGATCGTGCCTTCGGCGACGCCTCCGACCTCCTTCAACGCCGCAGTCCGCAGCATGCCGCCGGTGCCGCACCAGTAGGCGGCGTTGTGGCGATCCTTGCCCCACTGGATCACGTCGTAGAACAACGACTGGTCGTGGCGACCCTCGGAGTAGTGCTGGAAGCTGTCGGTGTTGTAGAAACCGTGCGGCGTCTGCACGAGGGCCACTCGCTCGTCCTCGAAGTACGGAACCAGGCTCGACACGTAGTCGGGCTGGGGAACCATGTCACAGTCGAGCACCGTGACCAGCTCACCGGTCAGCTTGGTCAGCGAGTTGTTGATGTTGCCGGCCTTCGCCCCCTTGTTGTCGGAGCGGGTGAGATAGGTGACCCCGAGCATCTCCGCCAGCTCGGCCATCTCGGCGCGCCCGCCGTCGTCGAGCAACCAGATCTCCAGCGGTCCGTCGTAGTCCTGGCCGAGGCAGCCGGCCAGGGTCGGGCGGACGACCTCGACCGGTTCGTTGTAGGTCGGTATCAGCACATCCACCGCCGGCCGAGCGGTTCCACGCGGCGGGTCGAACGGCGGCAGTCGCCAGCCGTCGTACACGAGTGCGACCTGGGCCACCATGGCCAGGATCTCGCCCGTCAGCAACACCAGGTTGATCGGCCAGAACGACCGCTCGTCGCCGAAGGTGCTGACACGGAACGCAGCGTAAAGCACCATGGCCACCAGGCCGATGACCATGATCAAATGGGCGAACGCCCCCTCCCGGGCCAGGGGCCGGCGATTGGGATGCCCCGACACGGTGGTTTCGGGGTCCGGACGATCGTCGCGGCCGGACGGGGTCGTCATAGGACTCCGCTGGCTCAACGGACCCATGACCGTTTCGTCGGCCATCCGGAGCCGGATTCAAGGATCTTCGTTTTGCCGCTATAGCCGTCGCCAATCCGCGGACGATTGACTGCGGTCGGTCGCCGAGCCCTCCGACGTTCTGTCGTCTACCGCTGCTGAAGCGCCTCACGTACCGAATCGGCGGCCGCCTCGATGATTCGACCGATCGATGCGGCTATGTCTTCGTCGAGCACCCCGGACCACTCGTCCATGTAGATCTTCTTGATCTCGACGGCGATCGAACAGCCGGTGTCGCCGTAGCGCCCGTTTATCCAGCGACTCATCTGGCCCCCGGTGAATTTCACGTTGGTTCGAACATCCAATGAATCGTCGTAGAAGGGGAGTTCGGACATGGTCTCCGTGAAGGCTGAAACCACGTCGTCCCAGCTCGCTGCGATCGTCTTCGTGCCCAGGTTGATCTCCGGGTTCAGTTCCGGGTCGTCAACGGGAGCGTCCGGGCCGCCGCGCCGGTGGTTGTAGGAATGGATGTCGAGCACCACGATGTGACCGTGGGCCTCAACCACCTGATCGCACAGCCGGCCCAGCTGCTCGTAGAAGCTGTCGTAGACCTCCAATGAAGCGTTGACGAGATCATCAGCGGGCTCTGCCGACCAGATGTCGAGACCCCATGCGTCGGACGGGACCCGGTAGATCGCCTTGTCTCGCGGTCGGTTGATGTCGACCTCGAAACGGGATCGGTGAACAACGATGGAGTTTTTGGCCACACCGACCATTTGGTCGGTGAAGGGATCCTCCTCCCGAAGCTGGTCGGCATCGCTTAGCTTCATCAGGGCCGAAACCTCGGGCCGCAGTTCGTGCCCGGCGTGTAAGGCGGTGGCCAGGATGGGGTCGTCGCCGGTGACGACCGTCCAGGGGTCCGAGGTCACAGCGTCGCCAAGTCGACGTTTTCGAAGTTGCGGCGGTAGTAGCCCATGTAACTCACCTTACGCTCCAGGCTGTCAACGACGGCGTCGTTGAAGTTCACCCCTTCGAGCTTCTGGGCCGACCCGAGCCCGCCCGGGCTGAAGACGTTGATCTCCATCAGCTTGTCTCCGACGATGTCGATACCGACGAGGAACATGCCGTCCTGTACGAGCTTCGGTCGGACGATCTCGGCCAGCCGGAAGTCGTCGTCGGTAAGCGTCGCTTTGGCCAGTGTCCCGCCGGCGTGAAGGTTGGAGCGCATGTCGCCCCCGGAGCGAACCCGGCGGAAGGCGGCATAGCGGCCCTTGTGCCGGAGTGGTTCCCCGTTCATCAGGAAGAGGCGGGTATCGCCGTTTTCGGCCTTCGGAAGGTACTCCTGGGCGATGATGTAGCCGTCGCGGGCGACCGCGTCGATCATCTGGTTCAGGTTGTGGGGTTGATCGGACCGAACGAGAAAAACGCTCTCCCCGCCCGAACCGTGCAAGGGTTTGATGACCGCCCGACCCTGGTCGTTCACGAACTCCCGTATCAGCTTTCGGTCCCGGCTGATAAGCGTCGTCGGACGGACCTCCTCGGGGAAGAGCTGGAAGTACATCTTGTTTTCCGCCTTGGCCAGACCGTTCGGATCGTTGAGCACGATCACGCCGTGGCGCATGGCGACCCGACCGAAGTCGAGGGCGGCTGTCTTGGCCCATTCCCGCTTTCCCTTCTCGTCGGAAGGTACGTTTCGCAGGAACAGCACGTCGAGGTGATCGACGGTGACGCGCTCTCGGATGACGTTCTTTCCGTGCAGGTCCCGCATGTAGGCTATGCCGTCCTTGTACCTGGCCTTCGGGACCTTGCTGGCATCGGCTCGTACCAGCTCGTCGGGATCGTAGGCCAGATCTCCAACATTGATGGTCCAGGCCTCGTGGCCGCGATTGGTCAGCGCGACACCGAGTCGAGTGGTCGTGTAGCCGGCCTCCTCGGTCTTGATGTCGTTGACGACGAAACCGACGCGCACAGAGACTCCTTTTGGATGTTGGGCCGCCCGGGGACAAACGGTCGCCCGAGCCGGAGCCCTGTTGGACTCCCGCCTCACCCTACATCAGTTGATAGTCGTGGGCCAAGGTCGCTGGGCCGGTGCCAAGCAGTAGTGTGGACGGCGGGAACGGCTCCGAGGCCGGCCCCGTGTCACCGGGAACCGCCTGGCCGGG
>JAOUGG010000442.1 GCA_029857855.1 Acidimicrobiia bacterium
GCCGTCGACGCGGGCGGCCCCTTCGATGCGGAGGGCGTCGACCCCGTGGCGCAGCGGCGGGAACAGCTCCCGGGCCTCCCGGTTGCCGATCCGGGTGATGGATCCCACCTCGGGACGGCCCTCGGCGCGGCGGTGGGTTCGCTCCTCCGCCGCCTCGAGATCCTCCTCGTGATCCGACACGACCAGTGCGCCGACCCGCCGGTAGCCGATCGATTTTTGCCGGTGTTCGTCGTCGGCGAGGTCGCCGATCATCGTGGGGTAGTAGCCGGCACCGGCCAGGTAGAGCTCGAGGTAGGCGCCGGTCGCCGCCATCGACGGCCACGGACAGACGATGCCGGCACCGGCCAGCGTGGCCTTGCCGGTGTGGGCCCGGTCGATCACCACCACGTCGACGTCGGCACCGTTCGTGACGTCGGGTCTGGTCAGATGATAGGCGACGCTCGCTCCGACGATTCCGCCACCGACGACGACAACCCGCATCACATGCCTCCTGTCAGCTTCGCCGGGATCATGAACCTGGCGAAGAACTCGATCAGCTCGTCGTGATCGTCGAGCGGCAGCACGTGAGCCACGTGCTGGTCGGGTCTGACGACCACCAGCGCGCCCGCCTCCCGGTCGACGCCCCGCTGATCGAAGATGTCACGCCGTCCGGCTCCCGGCTCCTTGAAATCGGGGCAGAACGCCTTCTCGTAGTCGACGAGGCCGAGCCGTCCCTTGGTCGGTCGCAGAATGGCCGGTACCTGTCCGACGGTGATCTCGGCGTGACTCTGCTGGACGACACCGCGTACGTCGATCACGGAGTCGATGTCGGCGCCGGTGGCGGTGTAGCGGACGACGGGGGAGTCCGGGCTGTCGGTGAGCCAGGCGCACAGAGCGGCGAGACGGGAGTCGGGGTGGTCGGGCTCGGCGGCGTCGGCGAAGGCGAACAGCCGCCAGCGGCCATCGGCGGTCACGGTGTGGCCGAGGTGCATCGGTTTGGCGTCGGCCAGCCGGACCACCCGGGCCGAATGGAACCGGGTGCCGATCTCGAAACCGGTCGCCAGCCGCTGATGGGTGGGCTCGCCAACGATCATCGACGGTGCGTAGCGGGTGGCGGTTCCCGCCGTGAATCGACCGTGCTGCTGGAAGTAGCGCTGGAACTCGGCGGGGTCGACGGCCTCGTCGTCGTCGGTCGACTCCCCGGTCTTCGCAGGCGCACTGAACATCTTGGCCAGCTCCCGGTCGAAGTCGATCAGCTGCTTGGCCAACGACTGCCGCTCGGCGGTGTAGGTCCCCAACAGCTCCGGCCGGGCCTGGCCCCGCAGCACCGCGGCCAGCTTCCAACCGAGATTGAAGCTGTCACGCATCGACACGTTCATACCCTGCCCTGCCTTGGGGCTGTGGGTGTGGCAGGCGTCGCCGGCGATGAACACCCGGGGTGGATGCTCCTGGCCCACGGCCACGGCCACGGCCACGGCCACGGCATCGCCGGAGTCGAGCCCGACATCGTCGAACCGGTCGGTGAGACGCTGCCCGATCTCGTAGACCGACCACCAGGCCACCTCTTTCACCTCCAGGGTGTAGGGGGCGAGAATGCGCTGCCCGGCGGCGATCAGGTAGTCGATCGTGATGTTGCGGTCGGCCACCCGCTCGTCGGCGTCGAGTTCGTCGAGCTCGATGTAGAGGCGGAACATGTAGCCGCCTTCGCGGGGGATGACGAGCAGGTTGCCCTCGTTGGCCGAGTGCACGATCGACTTGAAGCGGATGTCGGGGAAGTCGGTGACGGCGAAAACGTCCATGACCCCCCACGCCTTGTTGGCGGCGTCGCCCTCGAGGGCGCGTCCCATCAGCCTGCGAACCGAACTGCGGGCGCCGTCACAACCAACCACGTAGCGGGCCCGCACCTCCTCGGTCTCCGGTTCGCCGTCGGCCCCAAGCACCGGCTCCCGGTCAGGGCCGATGCGTTCGAATCGGGCCACCGCCGGGGTGTCGTCGTCGATCGGCCGGTCGAGGCCGGCCAGCCGTCGGCTGTAGTGGGGAGTCAGACGAGTGGGAGAGTTGCGCATCGTCTCCAGGAAGTGGTCATGCACCCTGGCCTGGTTGAGGATGACGTGGGGGAACTCCGAAAGACCCTCCTCGACGTCCTGGATGCGATCGCTGCGGCGGATCTTTTTCGGGTCGTCGGGATCGGGTCGCCAGAACACGGTTTCGGTGACCCAGTAGGCCTCACGTTGGATTCGCTCGGCGAAGCCGAAGGCGTTGAACATCTCCATCGACCGGACGGCAATGCCGTCGGCCTGCCCGACCTGCAGCGGTCCACTCTTCAGATCGGCGATGGCCACGGAGATGTCCGGGAAGGCCGACAGCTGGGCGGCCAGGGTCAGGCCGGTCGGGCCGCAGCCGACGATCAGCACGTCGACCTCGGGCGGGAGCGGGCGGTCGGGTACCGGCGGCGGCAGCGCATCGTTGGCGTCGGCCACAGCGGGATCACCCGGACGGTACCCGTCGAGATGGAACTGCATGGTTCGCTGTCTCCTCCCCTGTTCGGGACGTTCGACCGGACCGGGGCAACCACACCGCTCGACTCGGGCCAGTGTAGAACGCTCCCGGTCGGGGCACGGAACCGGTCGGGGCGATCGTGGAGATTCTCGTCGAGTCCGGTCGGCGCGCTAGGTTTTGCGACGGGCCGATCAGATTGGAGTCGTCGATGAGTGTCCTGACCGAACTGAACGATGGAGCGTTGGTGTTGACCATCAACCGCCCCAACGCCGGGAACTCCCTCAACCCGGAGGTGGGGCAGGGCCTGGTCGACGCCTTCGACGAGGCCGAGAACAATCCCGAGGTTCGTGCGGTGATCGTCACCGGAGCCGGTGAAAAGATCTTCAGCGCCGGGATGGACCTGAAGGCGTTCGCCGCCGGCGAGGACATGGCCCCGGTCGGCCGGGGAATCGCCCGTCTGGTGTCGTTCCCCAAACCGGTGATCGCCGCGGTCAACGGCATGGCGCTGGCCGGCGGGTTCGAGGTGATGATGAAGTGCGACCTGATCGTGGCCGCCGAGCACGCCGTTTTCGGAATTCCGGAGGTGACGCGAGGGCTCGTGGCGGCCGGCGGCGGCACCCGGCTGCCCCGTCGACTGCCGTTGCAGATCGCCCTCGAACTCGGGTTGACCGGCCAGCCCATCTCTGCCGAGCGGGCCTACCACTTCGGCCTGGTCAACCGCCTCGTCCCGGCCGACCAGGTGCTGCCCACAGCGCTGGAACTGGCGGCGGTGATCGGCCGCAACGGTCCGCTGGCCGTCGCCGCCACCAAGCAGCTCATGCACGAGGAGATGGGCGAGGACACGGCCAAGCGGGTCCGGGAGGTCACCGCTCCCGTGTTCGTCAGCGAGGACGCCAAGGAGGGGGCGACCGCGTTCGCCGAGAAACGTCCCCCGGTCTGGAAGGGCCGCTAACGCCCGCCACCCCTCCCAGCCGAAATTCGGAGCGGAGGTGACACCGAGTGTCACCTGAGGACCGAATTTCGGGGAGGATGACGAGCATGGAAATCGGGATCTGTGTGGCCAGTCGGGTGACCGACGTCGACTACGTGGTACGGGCCGAGGAGCTCGGCTTCACCCACGCCTGGTTCGCCGACGTGCAGATGCTGTGGAGTGACGCCTATGTCGCCGCGGCACTGGCGGCGGAGCGCACCTCCACCATCAGGATCGGCACCGGGGTGTCGGTGGCCGCCACCCGGCCCTCCGTGGTAACCGCCGCCTCGATGGCGACGATCAACCAGCTGGCTCCCGGTCGCACGTTCTGCGGGATCGGTACCGGCAACACCGCCGTGCGGATCATGGGTCTGAAACCCATGACGATCGCCGAGTTCGATCGCTACCTCACCGAACTTCGGCCGTTGCTCCGAGGCGACGAGT
>JAOUGG010000443.1 GCA_029857855.1 Acidimicrobiia bacterium
AGCCAAGGTCGGGTCGACCTTGCGTGCGAGATCAGCAGCCAGGAACAGGGTTTGGCGGAGCCCGGGGTCGCCGTGTTTGGTTGGTCCTTTGTTGTGGTCCTCGATCCCGGATTGGTCGATCCTGGGGACCAGCCCGGTGAAGGCTCGAACCCCGGCGAGACTGGCGAACCGGTTCAGGTCACCGGTGCGGCCCAGGATCCCGGCTGCGGTGGTGACCCCGATGCCGGGGCCGAGGAGATGATCCCGGCGGGATCAGCGGTCTCATAGAGCGCTTCGATACGGTCATCCAAAACGGCGATCTCAGCGTCGAGCAGTTTGATGAGACGGATCTCGACGGCAATGTCTTCGGCCAGTTCGTCGAAGTCGAGACCACCGGCCGCCCACAGCTCTCGAGACTCGGCTGCCGCGGCCAAGATCTCGTCGGCTTTGTCCTCCCGGAACTGGCCACGGCTGGCACGGATCAACAACTTGGTCAGCCGGCTTTGGCCGAGTTTGCGCAGAGCGTGAGGGTTGGCGTATCGCTCCAGCACCGCAACAGCGGCTTTGCCGTAGGAGATAGTGCCGAACAACTCGAGCCAGCCAGGACCAAGAAGTTCCAACAAAGCGTCGAGACGCATCGCGCACGAGGTTCGTCGTTTCTGGATACTTGTTCGATGTCGGACCGGAACGTCGTCGGGAATCTTGGCCCACAACGTTTCCAGATCGGCCGTGGTGGTCCGAAACTTCCAGCCCTGCCACAAGAACCGGCCGGTCTCATCAGCCAACGACGCCTGATGATCGGCCCGGCAGGCCACATCAATCCCGAGACGGACCTCGTTCATCAACTTCTCCTCTCAATCGCTGTCCATAACCAAGGGGCCCGGTGTTGTCGCCGGCTCGGCAGCTCGTTCCGAAAGGGTTGTGAAAGACGGACATCACGAAACAGAGGTCCAACACCAACGGTTGGCCATCGAGTTCCCAACAGGTGTTCACGAGCGCTGTGGTGTTCGCCTGGACGACGATCAGTTGAAAGGAGTCGAGCAAACCCGCTCCGGTCACAATCGCGAGTCGAACCAAACAAACCAGGCACAACGCACCCTATGAACAAGACCACCAACAAGCGGTGGACCCTAAAGCCGACCTTAGATGTCACTGCGATTGCGTAGAGTTGAAGCTACAACCAGGGAGGTTCCCGGCCATGACCATCCAGTCCGACCAGCTGATCAGCCTCGGCTACGAGCGCTACGTTCGCTCCGATGCGGTCACCGCCATCGAGCCGATCACCGATGACCGCGGCCCTGGGCGCCGGGCCCTCGTCTGGGTCCGCGGCCGCCCCGACCCGATGGTTGCGTCCCGATCCGAGCGGGCCATCGCCGATGACCTGCGTACTCGTGCCGATGACGTGGCCCATCTCCAGGAGCTTCGGTCGACGTTGCGGTCCATGGCTCGCCGGCTCGACGCCGTGCCCGGTGTGCTTCGCCGGGTCATCCGGGAGGAGGCGGGCGTCGATCTGGAGGAACTCATCGCCGAAGCCTCCCGGGTCGGCGGCTGAGCCCTCCCAGCACCCAACTCTCGTCGCGAAACGCGAGCTCCGAGCGCGGATATCGCGACAGGAGTTCGGATGGCGGTGAATTCGCGGTCGTCGAGGGCAGCGACTACCGTTGGGCCCGTGACCTCCGCAAGCGATGTACAGGCCGAATCCAAACGCAGCAACGGGCAGGCCGTCGCGGCCATCGCCGCAGCCGTTGTGATCGGAGCCCTGGTGGCCTGGGCCGGTTCGACCGGAGCCAAGTCGGCCGGCGGCATCGGGATCCACTGGTGGGTGGCGGCCGTGGCTTTCGGCGTGAACTGGATCGCCTTCGTGCCGTCGTTCCTGAAGCGCACCGAGCACTACTACGACCTCGTCGGCAGCCTCACCTACCTGAGCACCACGCTGCTGGCAGCCCTCCTCGCCAGCCCGCTCGACGCCAGGGCGTGGCTCCTCCTCCTACTCGTCGTGATCTGGTCGGGGCGGCTCGGCATCTTCCTGTTCCGACGGGTCCGATCGACCGGCAAGGACGGCCGGTTCGACACGATAAAGCAGAGCGCACCCCGGTTCATGGTGGCCTGGACCACGCAGGGCCTGTGGGTCATCTTCACCGCGGCCGCGGCCCACGCCGCCATAGCGTCGGCCGATCCCCAGCCCTTCGGCATCCTGGGCGTCGTCGGCCTCGCGCTGTGGCTCGCCGGCTTCGGCATGGAGGCTCTCGCCGATGCCCAGAAGAGCGCCTTCCGGGCCGACCCGGCCAACGACGGACGCTTCATCACCACCGGCCTCTGGGCCTGGTCCCGCCATCCGAACTACTTCGGCGAAATCCTGCTGTGGGTGGGTGTCGCCGTCATCGCCCTCCCCGCCCTCTCGGGCTGGCAGTACATGACCCTTCTGTCGCCGGTGTTCGTGTTCCTCCTGTTGACCAGGGTCAGCGGCATCCCGATGTTGGAACGCCGGGCCGACAAGCGTTGGGGCGGCGAGGACGAGTACGAGGCCTACAAGGCCCGGACGCCGGTGTTGATCCCCCGGCCGCCGAGCTGAACGCCTCGGTCAGCAAGGGAGAATCCATGGGTGAGTACGCACTGTCGGAGCGCGACGGGCATCTGTTCGTCATCACCATCAACCGGCCGGAGGTGATGAACGCCCTCCACCCGATGGCCAACGCCGAACTGTCGGAGCTGGTCGACGAGTTCGCCGACGATGCCGAGCTGTGGGTGGCGATCATCACCGGCGCCGGCGACCGGGCGTTCTCAGCCGGCAACGATCTCAAGTTCCAGGCCGGGGCCGGCGGCGAACGGCCGCAGCATCCCGAAACCGGATTCGCCGGTCTGACCAACCGGTGGGATCTGAACAAACCGGTGATCGCCGCGGTCAACGGCGTGGCCATGGGCGGGGGCTTCGAGATCGCCCTGGCCTGCGACCTGATCATCGCCTCCGAAAACGCCCGCTTCGCCCTCCCCGAACCGAAGGTGGGCCTCGCCGCGCTGGCCGGCGGCATCCATCGTCTGCCTCGTCAGATCGGCATGAAACGGGCCATGGGCATGATGCTGACCGGCCGACACGTGTCCGCCCAGGAGGGGCGCGAGCTGGTTTCGTCAACGACGTTGTGCCTCAAGAGCAGCTCATGGACCGAGCGCGCGAATGGGCATCGATGATCCTGGCCTGCTCCCCCATGTCGATCCGCGCCACCAAGGAGGCGGCGTACCAGGGCCTCGACCACGCCTCACTGCGAGAGGCCTACAGCGGCCGCTACCCGGCGGTCAAGGCCATGATCGACTCCGACGACTTCGTGGAGGGACCACTGGCCTTCGCCGGAAAGCGGGCCCCGCAATGGAAGGGCCGCTGACCCCCGACCACGGCGTCAGCCCTCGGTCAGCGACCGAACCTTGTGCCTTCCCCGACCCGCAAACGGGTCGTCTGAGGTACAAAGTTCGGGCTAGGTCAGGCAGAATTCGTTGCCCTCGGGATCGGCCATGATCACGTGGTAGTGACCCTCCAGCGGTTCGTCGTGACGCTTGACGACACCGGCCCCGAGCGCCTGCAGTTCGACAACCCGGCCCTCGACCCGGTCGCGGCGGACGTCGATCGGATCGTCGCGATCGCCGCCGACGAAGACATCGATGTGAAGCCGGTTCTTGATCGACTTCTCCTCCGGGACCCACTGGAACCAGATGCGTGGCCCCCGTCCCTGGGGATCGACGATCCGGTCGGTTCCGTCGGACTCGGGGTCCAACTCCTCGGCCGGCACACCGAGCGACCGGTACCAGTCGTTCCAGGTGTGGTGACCATCGGGTGCCGGGGCCGGCACGTAGCCGAGCAGCTCGACCCAGAACGGCACGAGCACCTGCGGTTCCCAACAGTCGATGGTCAGCTGCCACTCG
>JAOUGG010000444.1 GCA_029857855.1 Acidimicrobiia bacterium
CGTCGTGGTCGTGGCGGTCGTAGGATCCCGCCATCCCGGCAGCCGGCCTTGCAGCTTGCCGGCGAGATTCGGGGCCAGAACGGATCCGATCAACAGCAAGCCGACGACGCCGGTCTGGATGATGCCGTCGACGTTGGCCAGGCCGAGACCATTGCGGATGTTGAGCACGGTGAACATGGCCAGGGCGACCCCGAGCATGGTGCCGGATCCGCCGAAGATGGACACGCCGCCGAGCAGCACCATGGTGATGATGTCGAGTTCGAAGAATTCGGCCAGACTGCCCCGGACCGAGCCGAGCCTGGCCGCGAACAGCACGCCGGCGAACGCCGACGCCAGACCTGACATCATGAGCAACTGGATTTTCACCCTATCGACGGCGATTCCGGAGTAGCGGGCCGCCTCGGCGCTGTTGCCGATGACATAGACCTTGCGGCCGAAGGCGGTGCGGTCGAGCACGAACCATGCGGTCAACAGGCCGACCACGAAGATGATGAAGGCGAGCGGAAACGGCCCGAGCAACGCCCGCTGGCCCAGACGGTCGAACCAGTCGGGAAAGCCTCCGATCGAGCGATCCTCGAGGAGCACTCGGGCGGCCCCTCGGAATCCGATGAGCCCGGCGAGGGTCACGACAAGTGATGGAAGTCGGAGCTTGGCCACCACCAGACCCTGGATGAGACCGGCCGATGCGCCGGCTGCGAGTGCGATGACGATGGCCAGGGCGAAGGGGATACCGACGCCGTCGTGCAGCGTCGCCAGCACGGCGGCCGAGAAACCCATGACCGAGGCAACCGATAGGTCGATCTCGCCGTTGATGATGACGAACGCCATGATGACGGCGACGATGATCTTCTCGATCGACAGCCAGAAAAGATTGACGATGTTGCCGACGCCGAGGTAGTGAGGCGACAACAGGGTGTTGGCGAAGATGGTGACGGCGAGGATCACCGCCAGCAGCACCTCCCACCGGTGCGAGCGGGCCCAGTCACGCACGGATCGCCTCCTGGCTTGTTGTCGGAGGTCGTTCCGACGTGTCGGCGGTGGTGTCAGGGTGGACGGCCCGCTGTTCGGCGGCCCGTCGTGAGAGGCGTCGGGTCAGCAGCCCGTCGGCGATGACCGAGAGCAGGACCAGAACACCGAGCACCGCGTCGCGCCAGAATTCGCTGACTTGGGGCACCCGGACGAGGCTGAGCCGCAAGGTGTCGATCAGCACGGCCCCCAGAAAGGCGCCGAGCACGGTTCCGCTGCCGCCGAGGATGCTGACCCCTCCGACCACGGCCGCCGCCACCGATTCCAGTTCGAGCCCGCTGCCGGCGGTGGCGCTGATGGTGCCGACCCGGACCATGAACATGAAGCCGGCCAACCCGGCCAGCGCTCCCGAGCCCATGAACGACCAGAGCACCAGACGCTTCGCCGGGATCCCGGCCTGGGCGGCCGCCTCGGGGTTGGAGCCGATGGCGTAGAGCCGTCGGCCCCAACGCATCCGGGCCAGTAGCCACTGCAGCACCAGGATGACCACGATGGCGACGGCGAACGTGGTGCGCATGTCGAATCCACCGCCGCTCACAATGGTGGAGGCGTTCAGTTCGATGACCCAGTCGGGTAGCGCGTCGGCGGTGACGTTCGAGCCACCGGAGTAGAGGCTGACCAGGGTTCTGAACAGGGCGAGCGTTCCGAGGGTGACGATGATGGCCGGGACCCCGCCGTAGGCGACGAGGAGCCCGTTCACCGATCCCAGCACTGCGCCGACGGCAACCGCGATCAGCACGGCCACCAGCGGATTGGCCCCGCTGTTGTTCTGCAGGAAGTCGGCGGTCAGGTAGGCCGCAACCCCGACGATGCTGCCGACGGAAAGGTCGACGTTTCGACTGATGATCACCAGGGATTGGGCGGCCGCCAGGATCACGACCACAACCACGCTGGTGCTGACCCGGTTGAAAAACCGACCGCTGAAATACCCGTCGATGACCAGACCGAAGACGATGACGGCGAGTGCGATGAGGCCGAGCAGTGTCAGTTCCTTGATTCGGTCGGGATGCAGCGTGCGGTCGGCGGCCTTGGGGGGACCGGAGAGGATCTTTGTTGTGGAGTTCGGCGACCGGTTCATGCCACACCAACGGCCATCGCCATGACCGTCTCCTGGTCGGCGTCGGACCCCGATCGGACTCCCTGGAGGCGGCCTTCCCTCATGATGGCGATGCGGTCGCTCATCGCCAGCACTTCCGGCAGGTCCGAGGAGATCATGATGATGGCCATGCCGGCTCGGGCCAGTTCGTCGATGAACCGATGCACCTCGGCTTTGGCCCCGACGTCGATCCCGCGAGTGGGCTCGTCGAGGATGAGAACCCGGGGCTCCGCGTTGAGCCACTTGCCGAGCATCGTCTTCTGCTGGTTGCCGCCCGACAGGTGCTCGACCGGCGTATCGAGGCTGGCGGTCACGATGCCGAGCCGGTCCCGGAGTGCAGCGGCGTCGACCGCTTCGGCCGAACGGTCGACGATGCCGAACCGCGACGTGTAGCGATCGAGCGTGGCCAGCGTGATGTTGGTGGTGACCGACTGGGTCATCGACAGGCCGAGTTTGCGACGGTCCTCGCTGAGATAGGCGATGCCGTGCCGGAGGGCGTCGGTGGGGGAGCCGATGGTGATCGGCTGACCGTCGATGACGATGGTGCCCTCGTCGGCCGGTGCGACGCCGAACAGGGCGAGCGCGATGTCGGTCCGTCCGGCACCGACGAGGCCGGCGAATCCGAGCACTTCACCCCGCCGCAGTTCGAAGCTCACATCCCGGAAGACCCCACGGCGGCCCAGACCCTCGACCGCAAGCACCACCTCACCTGGCGCCTGAGGGGTACGGACGAAGAACTCGGAGGGGTCGCGCCCGACCATCTCCCGAACCATCTGATCCTTCGTGACCTCGGCGATGGGACGCGACGAGATGTGGCGGCCGTCGCGAAAGACCGAAACCCGGTCGGCGATCTCGAACACCTCGTCGAGACGATGGCTGATGAACAGCACCGCCACCCCGAGTTCCCGCAGCCGTTGGACCTGGCGGAACAGCTGATTCACCTCATGGGCGGACAGCGCCGCGGTCGGCTCGTCCATGATGAGGACCCGAACGTCGAGCGAGATGGCCTTGGCGATCTCCACCGCCTGCTGGCCGGCCACGGTCAGGATGCCGGCCGGTTGTGTCGGGCTGAGATCCATGTCGAGACGCCGCAGCACCTCGACCGCATCCCGTTCCATGCCCTTTCGGTTGACAAGGAGGCCCCGGTCCTGATGGCCGATGAAGATGTTCTCGGCCACGCTGAGGTCGGGAAAGATCGACGGCTCCTGATAGATGGCGGCCACCCCCTGCCGTTGGGCCACCGCCGGTTCGGCCGGGCGGTAGGGCTCGCCTGCGAGCTCCATCGTGCCGGCATCGGGTTGATGGATGCCGGTGGCGATCTTGATCAGCGTCGACTTGCCGGCTCCGTTCTCGCCGACCAGGGCGTGGACCTCACCGGGATAGAGGTTCAGCTCGACATCGGCCAGCGCCTGCGTGGCACCGAACCGTTTGGAGATATTCCGAAGCGCCAGAATGGGTCGCTCGGTTTCGCTCATCGATTCCGCATTCCGCTCAACGTTGCACGATGGCAACGGCCGCCTGTGCACGTCACAGTTGACACTCCCCCTACGCAACTGGTGGTCGTAATCCCCGGTTTTTGTTGCGTTAATGAATGTTAGATTTCACAGAATATTACATCATCTGGGGGAATGCAAGGGATATCTTCGAGGGCCGTGTCGACGGTCAGAGACTGGACAAGGCGAGCAAAAGGCCGTAGAGGATGATCGGCAGGCCGATGTGCAGCACGACGGGAACGTTCCGTTGTCCCGGCGGAAGGCTT
>JAOUGG010000445.1 GCA_029857855.1 Acidimicrobiia bacterium
CCGAGGCGAACGCATTACGTGACCTGGTGCTCTACCACGTCGAGTCCTCGAGTCGATCCTGGATGTAGGCGGTCAACGGCCCCGGAGGTTCCAGGCCCGCGCCCAGACCACGACCGTGAAACCGATGGCGAAGAGCCAGAGTATGCCGGTGCTGCCGGCGTCGTAGCACTGGGTGTTGCCGACGTCAATGCACTGCTCGACGAGCCGGTTGGACGTGAAGCGGGTGAGACCCATCAAACCTCCGACCACGACGGCGCTGATGGCCACGTTGCGGATGGTGTTTGGGCGGCGGCGGCGGCGGGCCACGACGAAAACCGGAACCGCCAGCACGAGCAGAACGGCGAGGTAGACCGCCCAGAGCAGGAGCATCGCCATCATTGTGCTCCACCTCGACGGTAATCGCGGCGAATTACCGGATCGGGCTCGGAGCGGGCGGGTCGGCGGTACGGAGATTTTTTTGCCCGTAATCCAAGCGAAAAGGTTGGCGACGCCCGCCTCGTGCTCTAACATTAGCACTCGACCGGTGAGAGTGCTAATGCTGCCACCGAGTCACCGTGAGTGCCGAGATCACTGGGACATTGAGCCACTGCTGTCGCCTGCGGGCGAGGCCGTCGGCCTCCTGGTGTTGTCGCGCTCCGACTTCCCGTATTCGAGAGTGTCAACGCCCAACAGCAACATTAGGCAATGGAGCAACTTGCATGAACCTGCAACCACTTGAGGACCGCATCGTCGTCCGGCCCAAAGACGCCGAGGCCACCACGGCCAGCGGTCTCGTCATCCCTGATACCGCCAAGGAAAAGCCCCAGCAGGGTGAGGTCCTGGCCGTCGGATCCGGTCGCCGAGCCGATAACGGCGAGCTCATCCCGATGGATGTGAGCGCCGGCGACACCGTCGTCTACTCGAAGTACGGCGGCACCGAGATCGCCATCGACGGTGAGGACGTCCTCATCCTGTCCGCCCGCGACGTCCTGGCCATCGTCAAGTAACAGCCGGCCGACGGTCAAGTAAGACGCCCCCTAGACCTACGAAGCGAAGTGATTGAAACATGGTAAAAGTCCTGAAATTCGACGAGGAAGCCCGACGGGCCCTCGAAGCCGGCGTGAACAAACTCGCCGATGCCGTCAAGGTGACGCTCGGCCCGAAGGGCCGCAACGTGGTGCTCGACAAGAAGTTCGGCGCCCCGACCATCACCAACGACGGCGTGTCCATCGCCCGCGAGATCGAGCTGGAGGACCCGTTCGAGAACATGGGCGCCCAGCTGGTCAAGGAAGTTGCGACCAAGACCAACGACGTCGCCGGTGACGGAACGACCACCGCCACCGTGCTGGCCCAGGCCCTCATCAAGGAAGGCCTTCGCAACGTCGCCGCCGGCGCCAACCCGATGGGCCTCAAGCGAGGCATCGAGGCCGCCGTCGAGGTCGCCGTGGCCGAGATCCACAAGCAGGCCAAGGAAATCGACACCAAGGACGAGATCGCCCACGTGGCCGCCATCTCGGCCGCCGACAACAGCATCGGTGAAGTGCTGGCCGAGGCGATCGACAAGGTCGGCAAGGACGGCGTCGTCACCATCGAGGAGTCGAACACCTTCGGCCTCGAACTCGAGTTCACCGAGGGTATGCAGTTCGACAAGGGTTTCATCTCGCCCTATTTCGTCACCGACCCGGAGCGGCAGGAAGCCGTGATCGAGGATCCGTACATCCTGCTCAATCAGGGCAAGATCTCCTCGGTCCAGGATCTCCTCCCCGTGCTCGAGAAGGTGATGCAGTCGGGCAAGCAGCTCGTCATCATCGCCGAGGACATCGACGGTGAAGCCCTCGCCACCCTCGTGGTCAACAAGATCCGCGGCACCTTCGCCTCGGCGGCCGTCAAGGCCCCCGGCTTCGGTGAGCGCCGCAAGGCGATGCTGCAGGACATGGCCATCCTCACCGGTGGACAGGTCGTGGCCGAAGAGGTCGGTCTGAAGCTCGACGGGGTCACCGTCGACATGCTCGGTACCGCCCGCAAGGTCATCATCACCAAGGACAACACCACCATCGTCGAAGGTGCCGGCCACAAAGCCGACGTCGACGGTCGTGTGGCCCAGATCAAGGCCGAGATCGACAACACCGACTCGGACTGGGATCGGGAGAAGCTGCAGGAGCGCCTCGCCAAGCTGGCCGGCGGTGTTGCCGTGGTCAAGGTCGGCGCCGCCACCGAGGTGGAGCTGAAGGAGAAGAAGCACCGCATCGAGGATGCGCTCTCCGCTACCCGGGCCGCCCTCGAGGAGGGTGTGGTCGCCGGTGGTGGTACCGCTCTGCTGCGGGCCCGCCCTGCCGTCGACGCCCTGCTGACCGAGCTCACCGGCGACGAGGAGACTGGCGCCCGCTCGGTGTCGCGTGCCCTCGAAGCCCCGGCTCGGCTCATCGCCGACAACGCCGGTATGGAAGGCGCCATCTGGGTCAAGAAGGTCGAGGAGGCCTCCGGTTACCAGGGCCTCAACGCTGCTTCCGGCGAGATCGTCGATCTCATGGAAGCCGGTGTGGTCGACCCGGCCAAGGTGACCCGCGCGGCACTGCAGAATGCCGCCTCCATCGCCTCGCTGTTGCTCACCACCGAGGTGCTGGTCGCCGACAAGCCCGAGGCCGAGCCTGCGGGCATGCCCGGTGGCATGGACGGCATGGGCGGCATGGGCGGCATGATGTGATCGTCTGATCACCTACGTCCATCGTGACCTGGAAGGGCCGATCCGCTTCAAGCGGATCGGCCCTTTGCGTTCTCCGGGCGTTCTCCGCCCCGGGGCCCTGCTGTTCTCCGGCCCCGGGGCCCTGCCGTTCTGCGCGCCTCAGGCGGTACTCAGTACCGCCTGAGCTGCAAATTTCGGTGATGGATGCGTTCTGTGGGCGTCAGGTGACACTCAGTACCGCTTGTGCTGCAAATTTCGGATCGGGGGTGCTTGTGGACGGGATTTGGAGCCGCGCATAGTGTTAGGGGAGGTTCTCCCCGGTCCGGACCTTTGGAGGTAACGGTGAAGGTAAGCACGCTGCTGTCGATGAAGGGTCACAACGTGGAGACCGTTCAACCCTCCGACACGGTTGCGGCGGCCGCCAAGATCCTGGGAGAGAACCGATTCGGCGTCCTCGTCGTCTCCACCGACGGCGTGACGATCGCCGGAATCATCTCCGAACGCGACATCGTCCGGGAACTCGGTGTTTTGGGGGCCGACCTCCTCGGCAAGCCGGTGTCCGACATCATGACCCGCACCGTGCGTACCTGCAACGAGGGCGACACGGTCGAGCGGCTCATGGAGATCATGACCGAGCACCGTATCCGTCACCTGCCGGTCACCGAGGACGGCAGGCTGATCGGACTCATCTCGATCGGCGACATCGTCAAGGTCCGGGTCCGCCAGCTCGAACACGAGGCCAACCAACTCGAACGCTACATCAGCAACACCTGGTAACGGTGTGAGCGGCTGTGCCGCTCACCACGAGTTTGGTTGCGCCAAACATCGGACCCATGAGTTTGGTTGCGCCAAACATCGGACCGGTTAGAGAGCCGCTCGGCGGCGGAGAACCCGGCCCGGTCGGGCGCCGGTCGGCAGGCCGTCGGAGACAACGGCGGTCCCGTTGACGTAGACGCCGACGATGCCGTCGGGGAAGTGATTCGGGTCGCTGAACGTTCCCCGATCGACGATGACCTCGGGATCGAACACCACGAGGTCGGCGGCCAGACCGGGTCGGATGTAGCCGCGATCGGTGAGCCCGAAGATGTCGGCCGATCGGCCGGTCATCCGCGCCACCGCCTCAGCCATCGACAGGACTCCGAGATCGCGGGCGTAGTGGCCGAGCACTCGAGCAAAGGTGTTGTAGAGCCGAGGATGGGGTTTACCC
>JAOUGG010000446.1 GCA_029857855.1 Acidimicrobiia bacterium
CACACCCGAGGCCATGGCTTCGAGCATCGCCAGCGACATTCCCTCCCATCGTGAGGGGAACACGGCCAGATCGACGTGGCGTAGGAGTTCGTCGACGTCGGTGCGATTGCCGAGAATGTAGACCGACCCATCGGCCAGCGACTGGAGCCCGGCTCGATCCGGACCGTCGCCGATGAGGACAAGCGCCGACTCGGGGACACGGGTCCGGACCTGGGGCCAGACCGACGACACCAGGACGTCCTGGCCCTTCTGCCGGCAGAGGCGACCCACGCAGGCCACGATCAGTTTGTGTCCGGGATCGACGACGCCGACAAACGGTGAGCTCCCGGTCCTGTTCCGCTCATCGGCCGACACGGGGCGGAACCGGCCGGTGTCGACCGGGTTGGCGATGATCTCGGTATGGCCGAATCCCCGGATGCCGTTGCGGATCGCAATGTCGCTCTCGGCCTGGCTAACGGCGATGAGTGCATGGGTCCATCGGGCGGCCAATCGCTCCCAGCGGAGGGCGACGGCGGCCATACCGGGTCCGACCGACTGGAACGACCAGGCGTGAGGCTGCAGCACCGTCGGCAGTCGCCTGCGGATGAGCAAGCGGCCGACCGCACCGGCCTTGGATGAATGGAGGTGAACCAGATCCGGTTGAACCTCGGCGATGATGCGGTCGAGCCGGCGGGAGTCGGCCAGGAGACCGTTGAACGGATTGCGGGCGGCGTTCCACGGGTGGAAGGACACCGGCAGCGATGACAACTCCCGGGACAGGACCGAGTCGGAGGGGCCGGCGACGGCCATGACGAAATCGGCCGCCAGTTCCCGCACCATGTCGACGACATAGTGGGCCACCCCTTCGCTCCCCGGCTGGGCGACATGGAGAACGACCGGCCGGCGACCGCCGTCGAGTCTGATCGCACCCGAAGGGGGTGCAACTCGGCTGTGCGATGGAGCGTCGGACACGTCGGCCTCTCGGACTTCGATAACGAACCGGGCCGAGATCGGCGCACGGATGATCCAGATACCAGTGGCTGTCCGAACGGCAGGAAATACACGCTTGTGGTCCCATCGAACGGGGAGGCGCACCACTCGGGCTTCTCGGTCGATTCACCGCTCGACCCCATAGGGCGACCCCGGTGACGGGCGCGTGGGTACTTCTTCCCGCCTGGTGCTTCAGCTCCATCCATTGGGAAGGAGACCACCCGCCGTTAGCGTTGGTGTATCGTTTGCAGCCGGCGGCGGTGGACGCGGTAGGGAACCTATGGAACTGGGGACGACAGCGGTATCAGTCGGTGAGCTCCTTTCGGCCTGCCGAGACGGCGACGCCGAGGCGGGGAGCCTGCTGGTCGATCGCTACCACAACCTCGTGTACGCCATCGCCGTTCGGGAGGGATTGTCGCCGGAGGACTCCGCCGACCTGACCCAGTCGACGTTCGAGGCCCTCCTGGCTCAGCTCGATCGGATACGCGATGACGAGAAGGTCGCATCGTGGCTGATGACCGTGGCCCGAAGGAAGGCCTGGAGGGTGAGAAGTCGGCGAGGCCAGCAGACGAGTCTGCCCGAAGAGTCGATGGCCGTCGCGACCGACTGGTACGACGACGACCCGGCGGACGACGTGTCGAGGATGCTCTGGGTCTACGAGGCGTTGTCGCAACTCGACGACAAATGCCGGAACCTGATCACCGTCCTGTACTTCGACCCTCGATCACCCTCCTATGCCGAGATCGCGGCCCGACTCCGCCGCCCGGTTGGCAGTATCGGCCCGTCCCGGGCCCGCTGTCTGGCCCGGCTCCGCTTGATCCTGGGAGAGGTCGCCTCGCAGTGACCTCCGACGACCGCCGCGACACGCAATCCGACAAGCCGACCTTCGGCCAACTTCTCGACTGGATCGAGGGACGCCTGACCCGCGAGGCTGCAGCCAGGTTCGAGCAGCAGAGCACCTTCGACGAGGAAACCCAGGCGTCCATCGCCTGGATCAAGGGCTTCCGTCGCTTCGGCCGCAGCCATCCCATCCCGGCCCCACCCCCGATCGTGAAGCAGCGGCTGATGCAGGCGTTCGAGCGTCATCATGGTCGCGACCAGCCTGTCGTCCTCCAGACCGCCAACCTGATGTTCGACAGCCGCGACGACGTGGTGATGGCGGGCGTGCGCGGCTTCGAGGAAATCGACGAGGGCTACCAGCTGACCTTCACCACCGAAACCCACGGTGTGCTGATCGATGTGTTTGCGACCGGCGAGTCGACACGACGTATCGAGGGTCAGGTGCTGGGGGTCGAGGGGGAGGACAGCGTCTGGGTTGTCACCGTCGACCATGCGGGCCGGTCGATCACCGACATTCACGGCGATACCAACGGCTCGTTCTCCTTGGACGATGTCCCCACGACCGTGGACACTCTTCAGCTGAGCAATGGCCGAACCACCATCAACGTGCCCCAACCCCTCGGAAGGTCGGCGGAGTAGCCATCATGTCGGCGGTCGCGGATCTGCTCGAGACCGAGCTTCGAGATCTCGGATCGACCAAGACGATCGAGCAGGCGCGAACCGGGGACGATCCCACCGTCGTCGACCGCTACCTCGATCTGGCGGGCCGCCGGGCCCAGTCCGACGTCGGATTGGCCGCAGCCGCACTGGAGGTCTGCGAGTCGCTGGCCACCGTCTGGGATCGGCCCGATCTGGCGCCCGAGGTTCACTATCTCCAGGCTCGGCTCGCGTTGATGCAGGGTCGTGCCGCCGAGGCCCTCGAGCTCATCGAGCGGGCGAGGTCGGAATGGCTGTCGCTCGACGAACCGGCAAAGGCCTATCGAACGGACCTGGGACGGATGAACGTCCTGGATGACCTCGGCGATCACGCTGCCGCCATTCGGACTGGCGAGCAGCTCATCGCCAATCTGAACCGGCTGCCTGCTTCAGAGTCGGGCGAAACCGAGCAGCTCGTGTGGATGCGGGCGGCCGCTCTAGAGAACCTCGGGGCGGCCTACGGCTACACCGGCCGCCATCAGGAAGCCCTCGACGCGTATGAAACGGCTGAAGGCGACTATCAACACGTGGGGAACCCCTCCGATGTCGCCCGCTGCAGGGCCAATCGGGGCGTCGAGCTTCTTTCGATCGGCCAGGCCCGGCTCGGTGCCGAGGCCGTGGACGATGCCGCCCGGATCTTCGACGAGGTCGGCGACCGTCACAGCTATGCCAAATGCCTGGGGCATCTGGCCGAGGCCGAACTGCTCCTTGGGCACTACACCCGATGCCTCGACCACTTCGCCGAGGCTCGACGTCTGCTCGAACAGCTCGACGTCCGGCCGGAAGCGGCCAGGCTCGCGGTCAAAACGATGCGGGCCTACCTGGCCCTCAACCTCATCGACGAGGCGATCGACGTCGGTCGAATGGTTGAGGACACGCTGGGCGATCTCGGGCTGCGCCACGACCTGGCCGAAGCACAGTGGTTGAATGCCGTGGCGCTGCTCGCCGACGGTCAGGTCGACGCGGCGATGGACAAACTGGCTTCGGCGATCGACGGGGCCAAAGCCAGCAGCGACCAACCGCTCGAGGTTCGCGCCCGCACCACCCAGAGCGAAGCGCTGTCGATGATCGGACGGCATGACGAGGCGGTCGAGGCCGCCGGGTCGGCGCTCGATGTGTCCGGCCAGGGATCGTGGCCCGCCGAGGAGTGGGAGGCGCACCTCCGGCTGAGTCAGTTGACCGACGGTGATCGTCGAGCCGACCATCTGGTCAACGCCGACCGACTGGCCACCAAGCTTGGCCTGCCCCTGTTTCGCTATGGAGTCCTCCTCGAAAGCGGGCGGCTGCATCGAGATCGTGGCGACCTGGCCGAAGCCGGGCGTTTGTTCGAGGAGGCCCTCGGACTGGTGGAGCACCTGGGGAT
>JAOUGG010000447.1 GCA_029857855.1 Acidimicrobiia bacterium
TCCGGGCCAGGCCGAGCAGGACGGAAACCTGCACGAGGAAGACCAGCACCTCGTGTTCACCCGGCGGAGCGATACCAAGGATCGCACTCCCCATGCCCATGCGTGAATGTACCTCATGCCGGGGGTCGGTGGTCGGTCAGCCCGACCACCGACCCCGGTTCAGGCTGTCAGCCTTCTCTCAGGCCTGCAGGCCCTCAGGCCTTCAGGCCCGGATGACGTAGATCCGGTTCTCGCTCTGATTGGCCACGTACAGCTCGCGGCGGCCGGCGTCGTAGGCGAGCCCCTCGACCGGCCGGGTGCCGCCGCCCGGCGCCTCGTAGACGACCTGCTCGATCCGGGTTCTGGCGTCGAGCACCCGGATCTGGTTGGTGGAGCCGTCACCGATGAACAGCTTGCCACCGCCGATCGACAGTGCCCGGCACCGCCCGCCCGGAGGGATGAACGAGAATCGGACCGCACCTGTTGCGGGGTCGATCACGTGGATCCGGTTCTGGGTCGAGTAGTAGAGGTGCCGGCCGTCGTGGGCCAGCCCTTCCCCCCGACCGGCCGGAGCCGGGATGGAGCCGATCTGGTTGCCGCCGAAGGGGGCAATGCGATTGATCGATCCCGAGCCGGTGGTCACGTTGGCGGCCCAGATCTGGTCGTCGTGCCATTCGAGGGATCCGATGGTGTCGTTGGCCGCCGGGTCGACCGAGTAGCGGACGGATCCGGTGAACGTATTGAGGAAGTAGACCTGTTCGCTGCCGGCCTGCTGGGTGAGGAACAGGATGGCCGGCAGCGTGCGGAACCACGGGTACCGGAACGCCGGGGCGAACGCCAGCCCGGTGCTCGACCCCGCGTTGAGCTGCGGGTAGTCGAACTGGCGGACGATGCTGGGTTGCCGGATCGGAGCCGGCGTGTTCCGCAGCGCCCGGTAGGCGTTGAGGCGACCGGCGCCGAGCTTGCCCTCGAAGCCGGGGTTGCGGGCGTCGATGTTGTCGGCGCTGCGTTCGAGGATTTGGCGGACGTCGTTGGCCGACAGGGTCTCGTTGCGGGACCACACCAGCGCGGCCGCACCGGCGACGTGGGGTGACGCCATCGACGTGCCGTTCTTGTAGCCGTGCGTGTCGTTCGGCACCGACGAGAAGATGTTGACGCCGGGGGCGGCGATGTCGACGGTCGAACCGAAGTTGGAGAACGTGGCCCGCACGTCGGATTGGTCGGTGGCGGCCACCGACATCACCTCGGGGTAGGCGCCGGGGTACTGGGGTTGGACGTCCATGTCGCGGTTGTCGTTGCCGGCGGCGAAGACCACCAGCACCTCCCGGGCAACGGCCCGGCGGATCGCCCGGAGTATGGCGGCGATGCTGCCGCTGGCCCGCCAGCTGCAGTTGATCACGTAACGGCGGCCTGGCGTCGCGGCGGCGAGATCGGCCACGTAGTTGATGGCATCGGCCCGGTTGGCGTTCATGCCGGCGGTCAGGTTGATCCGCAGCGGCACGAGTCGGGCGCCGGGGGCGACGCCGACCACACCCGTGCTGTTCGACGAACCGACCGCCGTGCCGGCGACGTGGGTGCCGTGCGAGCCGCTGTCCTGGGGGACGGTGTCGGCGGCGTCGGCGAAGTCCCAGTCCTCGGCGCCCTGGGGCATGAGGCGGGTGGCGAGGTCGGGATGGTCGAGGTCGGCGCCGGTGTCGATGACGGCGACGACGGCCCGGCTGTTGCCCTTCTCGATGGACCAGGCCTGGGGGGCGTCGATGTCGGCGTCAACCCGGCCGGTGGTGCCGTTGACGACCTGGCCACGGTTGTGGAGGCCCCAGAGCCGGTCGAAGAACTCCTCGGAGGTGCTGTCGGCGTCGGAGCCGGGGCCGTCCAGGGGCGGGGTGTCGACGGCCGGATCGTCGGCGGTGTCGAGGAGGGTGTCGCCACCGACGTCCAGGGCATCATCCAAGGGGTCGTCCAAGGCGTCGTCGATGCCCACCTCGCTCGGCTCGGCGAACTCGACGTCGTCGCGTTCGCTGAACGCTCGGACGGTGGCGAAGAGGCCCTCGCCTTCGGGGACGGAGATGGTGTAGTAGCCGTCGGTGCGGTGCTTCTGCACGACGGTCGAGTTCGCCCGGCCGATGATGGCTTCGGCTTCGTCGGCGGACACACCCTCGGCGAATTGCACTGTCAGCTCGTCGGGCAGGAAGTAGCGGCGGTTGCCTTCGCCGTCGATCATGACGGGCAGGGTGTTGGCGTCGGGTGCGGCGGCGGTGACATCGGCGTCGAGTGCCTCGGCCGCATCGGCGGAGGCGACCTCCAGGATGGCGAAGCCGCGCTCGGCGTTGATCGCCTTGATGTTCGACCCGGCGTTGGTCCGCATCGCTTCGAACGCCGCGGCTTCGTTGGCCTCATCGGTCACCGGACCCAGCGAGGTCACCACCTCGTCGAGCGCCGCGTCGAACGTCACCTCCTGGTCGAGATACTTGTTCACATAGCGGTAGTCGGACTCGGCCTCGGCCGACACGCGCTTCTTTCCTTCGAGGTCTACGGGTGCAGACATGGTGGTTGTTCCCTCCGGGGGTCGCTGATGGTTGCTGTGTCTTGACAGACGGTCCCGGGTCAGCGGTGATACAACATCCCCGACTGGCAGTGGTCGGCCGCATCGACGCCCGGGAAGCGGAGGATCGGCGAAATCGGTGGAGGTCGCGACGCGGGGCCTCTAGACTCGATGTCGGGCTTGGGCACGGATCGCCGTACCGAGCACCGTACAACACCTGCGCTTGTAGCTCAATTGGATAGAGCATCTGACTACGGATCAGAAGGTTGGGGGTTCGAGTCCCTCCAAGCGCGCGGAGACCAGAGGGCCCGAAACCCCGCTCCCGCAGCGGGGTTTTTGTATTGTCACTCGCCTGCGTGCTCATGAGCGAACAACTTCTTTGTAGACTTTGACCTCCGCGGTATCCCCACCGACAAGATCCGGCTGCACACCTGCTACGGCCTCAATGCCGGACCCCGCACCCATGATCTCGACCTGGCCGAGATCGGTCCGACCATGCTGAAGATCAGGGCCAGCGCCTATTCATACGAAGTGGCGAACCCCCCCACTACCACGAGTGGAAGATCTGGTCGCGTGACCGGTTGGGGGCCCGGTTGATCGACGACCAGGTGCTGATCCCGGGGCTGATCGGCCATGCCACGCCCTACGTCGAACATCCCGAACTGATCGTCGACGGGATCTGCAACTACGCCTCCCTCGTTGGCCGCGAGCGGGTGATCGCGGGCGCCGACTGCGGCTACTCGTCGCGGGTCAGCTTCGCTCCCGAGATCCCCGATGTCGTGGTCTGGGAGAAATTCAGGCCCTGGCCGAAGGGGTCCGAATTCGCCAGCGAACGTCTCCTGGCGTTGACCGCCCGGGGCCCGAAACGGCGTACCGACCGAACCGTTCATACAAACCTTGCCCTCGGAGGCACCGGCTCGTTGTCAACGCCTCGTTGTTAACGACCCGTTTACGGTAGGCCGTGATGCTGCTCACATCCGCAAGATCTGCGGCACATGAAACAGACAGTGAGCAGAACTGTGAGCAGCACAACAAACAAACAAGCGAGCAAGGCGACCAAGCCGAAGAAGAAAGGCGCTGGGCGCCGAACAGCCGCCCAGCCGAGTGGCCGCATCGCCGTGTCGACGCCGGGTACGGTCACCATTTCCGCCCCTGTGCCGGTGAGCGATCCGATGACGATCCGCGGTCAGGTCAAACCGAAAGGCACGCAGGCGGTTGAGGGACCAGTGGGTATCAGCCTGTCGGTGACGTTCGCCGACGCGTTGACCCCCACGCGGGTGACGATCCCGCCTGATCCTGGCCGCTTCCAACGTACGGCGATCACCAGGGCCAAGATCTCCCAG
>JAOUGG010000448.1 GCA_029857855.1 Acidimicrobiia bacterium
AGTCGCCCCCCGAGAAGCTCGATTGGGCCTCGATGCTTGCCACCGCAGTGGCCGAGGCCGTCGAGGGCTTCGATCGCCCGCCGATGCCGCAGTTCCAGTCGAATGTCGGCGTCGCGGGTTTGACCAAGTTGTCGGAGTTGCTGACGGCCGGCGGCAGGAAGGGGTGGGGCACCGTCTTCGGGTCCGGGCGGCGAGCCGCCATCGGGCTCAGCCGGCTCTACGACTGCGTCAATCATGCCTACAGCTCGGTCGACGCCGGCCGCCCGTTGTTCGCCGACTTCCTCGACGAGGCGGCGTCGGCAGCCGAACGGCCCGATTGGAAGGATGCGGCCGGACAGTGGCGAGCTGCCGGCGAGCGTTGGCGGGAGCTGTCGACGCTGGCCGTCGGGGCTCACCCGAGCCTCGAGCGCTACGCCGAATTGGCCGACGACCGAGCCCGGTTGCTCGACACCGCAGCCGCCGAGTCGACGACCGACATGGCCACCAGGATGCGGGCTCTCCACGACGAGCAGCGGGCACTGGTCGACGACTGCGATCTGAGCGCCGACGCCGCAGCCGACGTTTACCGTTCGATGGCCGCAGTGGTGCAAGCAATCGTCGAACTCGAAACCGAGGCACTGGCCTCGCTCCGTTGACAGACCCGACGATGTGTCCTCAGCCTTTTGACCCGGAGGTCGCGACCCCCTGCCGGAAGTAGCGCTGAAAGGTGAAGAAGATGAGAGCCATCGGAATGGTGGTGATCAGACTCGCCGCCATCAGCGTGTTCCACGGATTGTTCTGACCGAACGAACCACGAAGGAGCGCCAATCCCACTGGCAACGTTCTGATGTCAGGATTCGACGGCGACGCCAGCAGCGAATGGAGGAACTCGTTCCACGTTCCCTGCACGCTGAGGATCGTGAGGGCGATGATCCCCGGTTTGACGAGCGGTAACATCACCCGACTGTAAGTCTGCCACAGACTGGCGCCGTCGAGGGCAGCCGCCTCCTCCACCTCTCGGGGCACCTGATCGAAGAATCCTTTCATCATGAAGGTGGCGAAGGCGTCGAACATCAGCGGGATGATCAGCCCCCAGTAGGTGTTGAGAATTCCGAGTTCCCGCATCACGAGGAATCGAGGAATCACCAGGACGATTCCCGGGATCGCCTGCACGGCGATCACCGCACCGAACACCAGCCACCGGCCTCGGAACCGCAGCCTCGACAGCGCATACCCGGCCAGGGTGGCGAAGAACACCCGACCGATCGTGACCGACACGGTCTGCAGTGTGCTGTTGAGCGCCCACCGGGAAATCCGGATTCGGTCGCTGCTCAGCCGGTCGAGCCCTTCCGAGGTCGGGCTGCCCAGATCGGCGTCGAACCCGAAGGCGACCGGATTCTCGGCGATGTCGGGCAGTGACTTGAAGGACGTGACCGCGGCCAGAATGAACGGGGCGATGAAGAGCAAGGCGAAGAGCATGAGTACGCCGTAGGAGGCGAACTGGGCGGCGACGCCAAGCGCCTTGTTGACGATGCCGCTCTCATCCCCACCGGCGTCGTGTCCACCTACGACCTCAACGGCCGTCGTGATCGTGTTCATCAGACTCCCTCGTCTCGCATCAGCCACCGCTGCAGCAGCGTGAAAGCCATAATTATGAAGAACAGCAATACGGCGATCGCCGCGCCGACGCTGGCCTCACCGTTCTGGAACGTTTGGAAGTAGGTGAGGAAGGCCGGTGTAAGCGTCGTCTTCTGCGGACCACCGAAGCTGATCGCGAAGATCTGGTCGAACACCTGCCAGGTGCCGATCAGCCCGAGTGTGACCACAAAGGTGATGGTCGGCTTCATCATCGGGACCGTCACGAACCGGAATCGTTGCCACCATGTCGCGCCGTCGAGCGATGCCGCCTCTTCGATCGATGGGGAGATGTTCTGCAACGCCGCCAGGAAGATCAACATGAATGTTCCGGTCGTGGTCCAAGTGACGAGGATCATGATCGACAACAGCGCAATCGACGGCCCGCTGATCCATTCCCAGAGCGAGAGACTGAACACTTCGGTTTCCATCCATCCGGGCGGTCCGTCGATTCCGAGGACTCCGAGGAAGTTGTGGATCAAGCCGTTGGCGTTGTTCAACCAGTTGATGTCCTGGATCGGAAGGATCAAGTTGACCGCGCCGTTGCGCTGGAACAGGAAGATGAAGATCAGCGAGACGGCGATCGAGCTGGTAATCGACGGGAAGTAGTAGGCGGTACGGAAGAAGCTCTTCGCCTTGAGCGCTTTCTGATTGAGGATCACCGCCAGAACCAGGGCGATCAACGTCTGCGCCGGGACCACGCCGAGAACGTAATAGAGGTTGTTTCGAATGGAGATGGCAAAGTCGGTTCGCCGCGTGCCGTCCTCGAAGAGGAGTTCGCGATAGTTCTCGAATCCGACGTACTCGCTGTCGAACGGGCCGGTGAATCCGTTCCAGTCGCGAAGGCTGACCAGGATGGACATGAGCACCGGTATGGCCAGGAAGACCAGTAGCCCGGCGACCAGCGGAGAGACGAAAATCCATCCGTAGAGGCCCTCTCGGTTGAAGATCTGGGCTCGCTTCGGGCCGCCGGCCGAACGGAACTCCGAGAACCGCCGTCGAATACGTTCGAGTGACGGGCTGACCGAGTCGGCCTCGGTCGTCACGGTGGCCATCGGGCTGGTTCCCCCTTTCATCGAGCTTCGCCAACACCGACAACCGGGACCCGGGTTCGCCGCTCCAGGCAACGAACCCTGGTCCCGGCTCAGAGCAGGTCGGCCCCAGCGTCGACGACCTGCTGAACCAGCTCCTCCGGCGTGATCTCCCCGGCGATCATCCGCTGGAAGCCGTCGTTGAAGACGCCCTGAATGTCACCAACCCCGGCTGGGAACTGGTACGGCGAGGCGTAGTCTGCCGCGGCCACGAAAGCCTCGAGCTCCGGGTTGGCGGCCAGCCAACCGTCTCTGGCCGACGCACGTGCCGGCATGACCTGGAATCCGGCGGTCCAGGCCGCAGCGCCCTCGGAGTCCGTGAGGAATTCGACCATGGCCCAGCCCTGCTCAGCGTTGTCGCTGGCCGCCGGCACTCCGTAACAAACGGTGAAGGCGAAGGTACCGGGGCCGGCCGGGCCTGCGGGGAGCTCAGCCACGGCGAAGTCGATGTCGGGATACTGATCGTGAAGGAACGGGACGATCCAGTTGCCCTCGATGGTCATCGCCGCAGCGCCGGTGGCAAAGGCCTCGCCGCCCCAGCCGGTGTCAATGTCCTGCGGGGTGGCGGCCGAGCCGCCGGCAAAGAGGTCGGCCAGATACTGCAGCGCTTCGAGACCACCACCGTTGTCGATGATCACCTCGGTCCCGTCTTCGCTGAGGACGCCGGATCCGGCCTGGAAGAGAAAGGCGCCGGCGCGAGCGTACTCCGCCCCGAAACTGAGGCCCACCTGGTCATCGGTGGTGAGGGCTTCCGCGGCGGTGGCCAGCTCCTCCCAGGTGGTCGGCACAGCCAAACCGGCTGCCTCGAGCGTGCTGGGCGAGTAGATCAGGCCGAGCGTCGAGAAGTCTTTTGGCGGGCAGTACCAGGTGCCATCGATGGTGAAGATGTCACGCAGCGCCGGATAGATGTCGTCTGGATCGCTGATGGCTCCGTCGGGAACCGGTTGAAGCGCCCCGGCGTCAGCTAGATCGGGTAGCCGGGCGGAGTCGACGTAGAAGGCGTCGGGCGGATCACCGGCCACGAGCGCGGCTTGCAGGGCGGCGTCGAATTCGGGCTGTGGTTCGAAGGAGGCATTCGCTCCGGTCGCGCTGTTGAAGCTCTCGATCAGCGATGTCAGCTGCGCGTCCTCGGTTTCGCTCGACGCCCATCCCAGAG
>JAOUGG010000449.1 GCA_029857855.1 Acidimicrobiia bacterium
GGGGTGCACGTTGGTGTTGGGCTGCCCGCCGAAACGGTTTGGAGCAGGCGAGAACATCTTCGACTCGGTGGCCAGCTCGGCGTGGACCTCGAGCCCGATCACCATTTCCCAGCCATCGGGCAGCAGGTCGGGTTCGTGGCCGAGCTGTCGGGCTGCGGCCGCCGCGGCGCCATGCACGGTGCCGGGAGCGTTGACGGTCTGAGTCACGGAGCCATTCCTTCCAGTGCCGCCGCCACCCGATACATCACCGGCTCGCCCAGCATGGGCGCCAGCACCTGCACCCCGACCGGGAGACCATGGGCACCGGTGCCGAAGGGCACCGACATCGCCGGCTGGCCGGTGAGGTTCGACGGGATGGTGCAGACGTCGTTGTAGTACATCGTCAGAGGATCGGCCTTGGCCCCGAACTCGAAGGCCACGCAGGGCGACGTCGGCGACAGCAGGACGTCGAAGTTCTCGTAGACCCGGCCGAACTCCCGGATCATGAGTGTGCGGATGCGTTGAGCCTTGCCGTAGAAGGCGTCGTAGTAGCCGGCCGACAGGGCGTAGGTTCCGAGCATGATCCGGCGTTTCACCTCGTCGCCGAACCCGGCGGTGCGTGATGCGGCCATCATCGAGGCGGTGTTGGGGCCGGGCTTGCGCAGTCCGTAGCGAACGCCGTCGTAGCGGGCCAGGTTCGACGAGGCCTCGGCCGGGGCGATCATGTAGTAGGCCGACAGACCGGCCACGGCGGTGGGAATCGAGACGTCCTCGACCTTGGCCCCGGCTGCCGACAGGGCCTCGGCTGCGGCCACGGTGGCCTCCACCACCTGGGGCTCGAAGGCGTCGTTGCCTCGCCCGCTCAGTTCGGTGATCACGCCGATACGCAGCCCGTCGATCCCCTGATCCAGGGCGGCGGTCACCGAGATGTGGTCCTGCGGGATCGACGTGGAGTCGCGCTGGTCGGGTCCGGCGATCACGTCGTAGATCGCAGCCGACTCGGCCACCGTCCGGGTGAACGGACCGATCTGGTCGAGTGAGGAGGCGAAGGCCACCAGCCCGTAGCGGCTGACCGCTCCGTAGGTCGGCTTCATGCCGACAAGCCCGCACAGCGCGGCCGGCTGGCGGATCGAGCCGCCGGTGTCGGAGCCGAGCGATGCAGCGGCGAAGCCCGCAGCCACGGCGGCGGCCGAGCCACCCGACGATCCGCCGGGAACCCGGCTGGTGTCGAGCGGGTTGCGGGTGGGCCCGAAGGCCGAGTTCTCCGTCGACGAGCCCATGGCGAACTCGTCGAGGTTGGTCTTGCCAACGATCACGGCACCGGCGCCGGCGAGCCGCTCGACCACGGTTGCGTCGTACGGCGGTACCCAGTGTTCGAGGATCTTCGACGAGCAGGTGGTGGGCACCCCTCGGGTGCACATGTTGTCCTTCAGGGCGATCGGGACCCCGGCCAGTGGACCGACGGTCTCACCGGCGGCGACGGCGGCGTCGATCTCGGCCGCCCGTTCCCGGGCGTCGCCGTCGGTCACCGTGTTGAAGGCGTGGATCTGATCGTCGCTTGCGGTGATGCGGGCCAGGTGGACGTCGAGCACGTCGACGGCCGACCGCTCCCCCGCTCGCACCGCCTCGGCGATGGCGAGCACCGACTCGGCTTCGGCGGGTGCGGGCGTGGTCATGGCGCCTCCCCGAGGGCCGGTGGGACCTTGAACTGGTGGGCCTCGACCTCCGGTCCGGCGGCCAGGGCCTCCTCCCGCATCACCTCGGCGTCATGGCCGATGGCGGCGACGTCGTCGCGGAACACGTTGACCAGGCCGAACGGGTGGGCGGTGGGCGGAACGTCGCCGATGTCGAACTCGTTGAGCTGCTCGGCCAGGTCGAGCACCGCGTCGAGTTGGCCGGTGAAGGTGGCCAACTCGGCGTCGGAGAGTTCGAGCAGGGCAAGCTTGGCCACCTTGGCCACGTCATCGGTGGTGAGGTGGGCCCGGGGTGGCGACGCGCCGGGTGTTTCGTGATGGGAGGACACGGCTCCAGGCTAATTGCTTCGACGGTGATCCCGACCGAGGGTTTCGACCCGGCCGTTGACGGATGAACTCCATCCTGGACGAACGTCGGGGCGGTCAGCGCTCCTGTGACGCCTCGCGCATGTACTTGGACAGCGAGTTGAGCTGTTCACGGAGTTGCACCAGATCACGGCGGCTCAGGCCGGTCATCGTCTCGACCTCGGCTTGGACCTTCTTGGCCTGGGCTCGGAGATCACGGCCCTCGTCGGTCAGCGACACCCGGAGGACCCGTTCGTCGTCGGCATCGCGACGGCGGGTGATGAAACCCTGCTTTTCCAGGCGTTTCAGCAACGGCGACAAGGTTCCCGAGTCGAGGTGCAGCAGTTCGCCCAGGTCCCGGAGCGCAACCTGATCGTTCTCCCACAGCACCAGCATCACCGTGTACTGGCTGTAGGTCAGACCGATGCGGTCGAGGAGTGGGCGGTAGCAGCTGTTCATGGCCCGCGACGCATTGTAGATGGCCACGCACAGTTGCTCGTCGAGGGTGAATCCGTCACGTTGCCCCACTCGACCAGAGTACAGGCACCGACGGTCCGACAACGGATTCTCGTCATCAACGGTGCCCGAGCCAGTAGCCTCACGAAGGTGGCCGCACACCCCTTCCTGTCACCCGAATGGATCACCGCCGCCCGGGAGCTCCGGGCCGAATACGCCGAGCAGCTGCCCGAGCCGATGGTGGCCGCCCGTATCAACGTTGTGATCACGGCCATTCCTCACGGTGAGTCCGACGTCATGGAGGGTCGCATCGACACCACTGAGGGACAGACCATCATCGAGTACGGCCATCTCGACGAACCCGACCTCACCGTCACCGTCGACTACGACACGGCGAAGGCCGCGTTCGTGACCCGGGATCAGGAGGCGCTGATGCAGGCCTTCTTCGGCGGCAAGATCCTCGTGGAGGGTGACGTGTCGAAGCTGCTGGCGCTCCAGGCGACCCCGCCCGGCGAGATCGACCACCTGGTCATCGAGATGTACGAAAAGTTGAACGCCTTCACCGCCGACTGAGCAGCGCCCTGCCCGGGCACCTGCGCCCGGTCGGCCGGTCAGCCGAGGCTGACGAAGATCCGGATATTCGTGCCCTTGCGGTGGCTCGTGCCTTCGACCGGGTCGGTGTTGATGACCGGTCCGTTGGGCGGCCCCTCGGTGTCGACGACGACGAAGCCCGCGGCCTCGAGGATGTCGGCGGCCTCCGCTGCCGGGAGCCCGACCACCTCGGGGACCGTGATGAACGGAAGGCCCTGGGACACGACGACGGTGACGGTGGTGCCGCGGGCCACCTCGGCACCGGCCGCCGGGCTGGTGCTGATGATGTCGCCCTCCGGTACGGTCTCCGAGTAGTCCTGCGTCACGTTGATGGCCAGACCCCGATCTTCGAGCTGGGTCTCGGCCTGGCCCTGCGTCGATCCCACCAGGTTCGGTACGGTACGGGCCTCGGGTCCGCTCGACACGACGAGATCGATCACGGTGCCGGTGACGTACTCATCGGCCACCTTCACGGGCCGACCGTCGACGGTCGCCTCCATCACGACGGATGCCGGCACGTCCTCGTCGTTCACTTGCCCAACGGTGCCGACCACGAGATCCATCGCCTCGATTGTGGCGGTGGCGTCGTCGAGTGTGCGGCCGGTGATCTCGGGTACCGCGTGGAGCACGGGCCCGAGCGACACCTCGATCGCCACCGACTCGCCGGCCTGGAGCTTGAAGCCGGGTGACGGCTGCTGGGACAGGATCTGCCCCGGTTCGGTGCCGTCGAGATAACGCTCCGACACGTTCACGGTCCAGGCGTAGCGGGCGGCGGCCTGCTCCACCTCGGCCAC
>JAOUGG010000450.1 GCA_029857855.1 Acidimicrobiia bacterium
TACGAACCCAACCATCACGATCGGCGCCGCTTTCTCGACGCCGAGCAGGAGGCCAGGTCGCAGGGGCGTGGGCTGTGGGGAACCTGCGACGGCCCCGACCAGCCGCTCGAATGACAGCGCCCCGGGTGAAGACGGCCGAGACGATCCGCCCCCAAAATCCCGCCCGCTCTGCCGAGCCAAGCGTCCGGTGGGAGCCCTCAGACCCGGCGCTACCGTCGATGACGTGACCCGACTCCTCGATCTGCTCGGTTACGGCCCGTCCGACCGGCTGGTCATCATCACCTGCCACGGTCTTGGGTCGTCGAACGCCGCCAACCAGGCCGTCCACACCGCCCTGCGCCACGGGGTGGCCACTTCGGCCGGGCTGCAGATTCCGTGCCCGTGGTCCCGAGCCGCCGCCGCGCACCACCACGGCGAGGACGTCGGCCTGTCGCTCACATTCCTGGCCGAACACGATCTGTACCGGTGGGGGCCGATCACCAACGCACCGTCGCTGCTCGACGGCGACGGTGGCTTTCCCCGCACCGCCACCGATCTCGGGGAGCATGCCGATGTCGAGGAGGTGCACCGCGAAGGCAGGGCCCAGATCGAGCGGGCGATCCTATGGGGTTTCGACCTCAGCCACCTGAGCTCGCATCTCCAAGCGCTCTGCCCGCGTCCGGAGCTGTTCGACGTGTACCTCGAACTGGCCGTGGAGTTCCGCCTCCCGATCGGACTGCCCCGCTCGGATGTCGACCTCGGCTACCCGGCCCGCGAGTTGGCGGCCGACGAGAACATCCTGACGCCGGATCACGTCGTGGCCGCGCCCCTCGGCCAGGAGGCCCGCCCGATTCTCGACGACGCGATTCGCAACCTCAGCCCGGGGGTGACCGAACTGCAGGTCCGGCCGGCCGTCGACACACCGGAGATCCGTTCCGTGGCACCGCAGTGGCCGGCCTACGTGAGCGACGCCCACCTGGTGATCGACGACTGGACCTTTCGAGCGGCCCTCGGCCGTTCGGGGGCGATACCCATCGGGTACCGGGCGCTGCGCGACGCCCAGCGCAAACTCTGAGTCGCCGGCTCACCCGGCGGGCGGGTCATGCGAGCGGCTGGAGGCTTCCCGACTCCACGAGTTCGATGAACGACAGCCACGGACCGGTCGAGCCGACCGGCTTCACGTCTCCCCGAATGTAGTCCCGGGCGATCGACTTCTCGCCGCTCAGGTAGGCCCGAAGCTGATCGTCGGAGAACGGGATCGACACATCGATGTCGTCTCCTTCGGCGTCGGATGGGCCGACGACCCGACCCTCGACCATGGAGACGACGGCCCGCCGCTTCTTCCCGATCGTCAACTCGATGACACCCGACCGGTCGCCGACCCGATCGTCGGTGACCGCGGCCGACGCCGCGACGAGCGCCTCCACCCACTCCTCGGTCAGCGCCTCCATCACAGCGAATCCGTTCCGTCGAGCACCTTGACTCCGGCCAGCAGATCGTCCTCCGGGACGTCGGAGTCGACGAGGGACCGAGCCAGGATGTAGTCCTCGTACGGGTAGGCGGCAACGGCCTCGTCATCCGGCAGACCGAACCAGAACGACTCGGTCGGGTCGACCTGCGTCTCGTGGGCCAGGAGGGCCTCACGCCGGGCGTTGTAGAAACCGGTGACGTCGATGCGGGTGGTGATCCGGTGATCCTGGTCGGGCCGCTCAGCGAACCACTCCTCCTTGAACGGCGATTCGAGCCCGAGGCGACCGTACAGCTCGTGGTGGGCCAGCATGCGGGCTCTGCTCCACATCGAGTAGTAGAGCTTGAGCGGCTGCCACGGCTCACCGGCATCCGGGTACCAGTCCGGGTCGCCGGCCCGGTCGAAGGCCAGCACCGAGATGTCGTGAACCCGCAGATGGTCCGGGTGCCGGTACCCCTGCTGATCGTCGGAGTAGGTGATGATCGCTTGCGGCCGATGCCGGCGAACGAGCGCAACCAGCCGGCCGGTCGCCTCGTCGAGGTCGGCCTGCCACAAGCACTCGGGGCGCTCGTTGGCTTCGCTGCCCTCCATGCCGGAGTCGCGGTAGCCGAGCCAGTCGAGGCCGGTGAAGCCGATGGCCTTCACCGAGCGTTCGAGCTCCGCCACGCGGACCGCCGCGATGTTGGCGTGCACGTCGGGCCGGTCCATGGCCTTGTTCAGCACCTCACCCTCCTCGCCGCCGGTGCAGCAGACGAGGAAGGTCTCGTGTCCGGCCGCCGCGTACTTGGCGATGGTGGGCGCCCCCTTGGACGCCTCGTCGTCGGGGTGAGCGTGAACGCTCAGAATTCTCCCGCTCGAGTTGTGTGCCATCGAATCAACCTACCAACTCAAGGCTCGAACCCGTGGCGGCGGCCGACACCGCGCCGCCGCCCCGGCATTGACGATACTTCTGCTCCGGTCGGTGGCTATGATCGAAGTCGGTGGCGCCGAGTGGGCACCGTCGATTCCCCGGGGAACGAGGGTCCGCCGTGCGGGCACCATGGATTCCAAATTCCCGTGTCAACTGTGTTCGTGAGGGGTACGAGTATGAGCCAGTCCGCAGTGTGGGCTCTGATCTGGCTGGCGGCAGCCGCCGCTTTCGGCATCGGCGAGATGCTGATGGCCGGGTCGTTCTTTCTGCTCCCCTTCGCCGCCGGTGCCGTGCTCGCCGCCGTCGTCGCCACCCTGGCGGCGTCGCCGTTCTGGAGTTGGCTGGCCTTCATCGTCGGCTCGGTCGCCGCCTTCGCCGGCATGCGTCCGTTCGCCCAACGACTCCAGGACAGCGCCCCCGATGTCGCCGGTATCGGCGCCAACCGCCTCGTCGGTGCCATCGGTGTGGTACTCGCCCCCATCTCGGCCACCCCCGGTGTCGCCGGCATGGTCAAGGTCGGCACCGAGGAATGGCGGGCCGACACACCGCCCGGCATCGCACTCTCGGCCGGCACCAAGGTACGTGTGGTCGAGGTGCTCGGCACACGCCTTCTCGTCGAGCCGACCCCGATCGAAGATCTCGGCTAGGACGAGACGCAAGAATGGATCTCCAGCGCACCCAGGCACCACCAGAGAGTTTGCGGAGCAAGCTCGTGAAGCCGATCCTCCGGATCGGCGACTGAACCCAAGGAGGGTTTCATCAACCATGTTCGAAGTCGCTTCACTGGCCATCATCCTGGTGGTGGCCTTCATCCTGGTCTACGTCGCCCTCGGCGTCCGGATCGTCCACCCCTATCAGAAGGGTGTCGTCGAACAGCTCGGTCGCTACAAGGAGACCGTCGACCCGGGCCTCCGGATCATCAAACCGATCATCGAACGCATTCGTATGGTCGACATGCGGGAGCAGGTCATCGACGTGCCGCCGCAGGAGGTCATCACCGAGGACAACGTGGCCGTCTCGGTCGACGCCGTCATCTACTTCGAGCCGACCGATCCCCAGCGTCTGCTCTACAACATCTCGAACTTCATCCTAGCCGTCACCAAACTGGCGCAGACCAACCTGCGTAACGTCATCGGCGAGATGACGCTCGACGAGGCGTTCACCTCCCGGGAGCGGGTCAACGCCGCCCTCCGTCAGATCCTCGATGACGCCACCGACAAGTGGGGCGTGCGGGTCGTCCGGGTGGAGATCCAGCGGATCGACCCGCCGCCCGATGTCATGAGCGCCATGCACGAGCAGATGAAGGCCGAGCGGACCCGGCGGGCCGTGGTCACCCAGGCCGAAGGTACTCGGGAGGCCGCCATCACCAGGGCCGAGGGTGAAAAGCAGGCGGCGATTCTCTCCGCCGAAGGTGTGCGGCAGCGAGACATCCTCACCGCCGAGGGTCAGGCTCAGGCCGTTCGCACCACCGCCGACGCCGAGCAGTACCGCCAGGAGG
>JAOUGG010000451.1 GCA_029857855.1 Acidimicrobiia bacterium
GGGCGAGCTCGCCGGGCACACCACGCAGCCAGGCGATCGGACGACCGACGACGTCGGCGAACGGCACGGCGACGACGGGAGCCACCGCGGCCACACCCAGGAACACCGCAACGGCTCCGATGCCGATCATCAGGGTGGTCGACGACGTTGAGCCGAACAGACCCCAGGCCAACACGGCGATCCCGGCGCCGAGCAGGGCCAGGCTGGACACCAGGCGCTTCAGCGACAAGCCGGTCCGTTCCACGGCGGCGGAGCGGATGGCCTCCATCGGGGCCACGGCCGCCGATCGGCGCGACGGGGGCAAGGCCGACACGGCCGTCATACCGACGCCGACGACGAGCGACCAGACGACGGTGGCCGGTTGAAAGACCAAGCCGGCGGTCGGCAGCGAGAGTCCGACAACGTCGAGTAGTCCCTGCAGGAGTCTGGCCACACCAACTCCGGCGCCGATTCCGATGAGCGACGCCACGAGACCGACGACGACCGCCTCGGACAGTACCGACATCAGAACCTGCCGTCGGCGCGCTCCCAACGCCCGGAGCAACGCCAGCTCGCGGGTTCGTTGCGCGACGAGGATCGAGAAGGTGTTGTAGATGATGAACGCCGCCACGAACAGGGAGATTCCGGAGAAGATCAACATGAACGTGTTGAAGAACGACAGCGCTTCGGCGATGTCGTTCTGCGACTCCTCGATCAGTTCCTCACCCGTGATCACCTCGATGTCGCCCGGAACGACGGCGGCCACACGGCTCCTCACCTCTTCCTGGGAGACACCCTCGGCGGCCACGACGTCGATCACGTCAAACCGTCCCGGCTCGGCCAGGAGCCGCTGCGCGGTCTCCAACTCGAAGAGGGCGACGCTGGCCCCGAGCGGCGAGTCGGCCGCACCGAACGTGGCGATGCCTGACACGACGAACGACTGCGGCCCGGCCTGGGTCAGGACCGTGACCTCATCGCCGACCGAGAAGGGACCGTTGCGGGCGCTGGCCCGATCGATCACCATTTCGGACGGCGCCGTCGGCGCCGATCCGTCAACGAGAACCATCGGGTTCAACTCGTCGATGTCGGTCCATGCGAATCCCAACGTCGGTGCACCCTGACCCGGATTTCCCATCGCCTCACCGTTGACATCGACCAGCTGGGCGTAGCCGGCGACACCGCCCGCCGCCGCCTCGACACCTTCCACCTCGGCGACCAGATCAACCAGTGAGCCGTCGATCCGGCCCCGGATGTCGCCGAACGACGTCTCGATGACCTCGCTGCTGCGAAGCTCCGCGTCGACGCCCTGGTTGACATCGGTCAGGAGATCGTCGAACGCCCGACCCATGGTGTCGATCAGGAGGAACGACCCGGTGAGAAAAGCGACGCCAATCGTGATGGACAGTGTGGTCGACAGGAGGCGGAACTTGCGGGCCAGCAGGGAGTCGAGGGTGAGCCGGAACATGTCAGGAACCCAGGTCTTTCAACTTCTCCAGAACCAGTTCGGTGGTGGGATTGGCCATCTCGTCCACGATCCGGCCGTCGGCGAGAAAGACCACCCGATCGGCGTGAGCCGCGGCACCGGGATCATGTGTGACCATGACAACCGTCTGGCCGAACTCGTCGACGGCCCGCCGAAGGAAGTCGAGGACCTCGTGGCCGCTGGCGGAGTCGAGGTTGCCGGTGGGTTCGTCGGCGAAGATGGTCTCCGGCCGGTTGATGAGCGCCCGAGCCACCGCAACCCGCTGTTGCTGGCCGCCGGACAGCTCGGACGGACGATGATGGAGCCGATCCCGCAGCTCCAACGAGTCGACCACCGTGTCGAACCACTCACGGTCGACCTGCTCCCGGGCCAGCCGTCGTTGGAGGGTGATGTTCTTCTCGGCGGAGAGCATGGGGAGCAGGTTGAAGGTCTGAAACACGAAGCCGATCCGGTCCCGGCGGAGCTCGGTCAGCTCCCGGTCGTTGAGGTCGCTGAGATCGGTGCCGCCGATGAAGGCCCGGCCGGAGGTGAGCGGCTCCAGCGCGGCCAGGCAATGCAGCAGTGTCGATTTTCCGGAACCGGACGGGCCCATGATGGCGGAAAACCGGCCCGACTCGAAGGCGACGGAGATCTCGTCGAGAGCCCGCACCCTTGTCGTGCCCTCACCGAACTCCTTGCTCGCCAGCTCGGCGCTCGAGGCAGGAATCGCCGGCGCCTTGGCCGTCCGGACGTCGAGTGAGGCCATGGCCGCTCCTCCTACATGGTCAGCAGCTTCACGCTTTCAGCAAGCGACACCGACGACCAGAGTCCAAAGTCCTGCCTGGTCCGCAGTTTTCACAGCAGCATCGTGAAAAGATCCCAGCGTCCTCCCAGGAAGACGATGGTAAGCGTGCAGAGTGCACTCGCCGTTGTGAGGAGTCGAAACCCGGCCGACCACTTGCGCCCGACCCAGGCCCAAGCGGTGATGCCGGCGAGGGCCAGGATCACCATCCCCGCCACTGGCGCAGTCCAGGCGAGAAGCCTGACCGACAGGAGATCACGGCTCGGCCCGAGGGCGAAGGCCAGCCTGCTCCGGCTCGAGTAGTCGTCGGTGACCTGATCGACGAGCATGACGACGGCGATGGCGGCCAACCTTGACAACAAAGCCAGTGTGTGGGCGATCAGCGCGGTCCGGTCCACGGTTTCAGGATTTCGCCGGCGGGTCCTCATCAGCCAAACCAGGCCGAACACTGCCAGGATCGGTATCAGGAGGACGCTGCCGTAGGCTCCTACGAAGACGATGGCTTCGATCCAGGCCACGCCGCCAGGTGCGCCAAGGCTGACCTCGTCGCCGCTTCGAGCCAGTCCGGGCGCTGCCATGACGTCCCCGGGCAGGATGAACGCCCGACCCGGGGTGGTCTCGACGCAACTCGTGTCCAGTTCCGCCGACGGATCCGCAATGAACGCGGCTTCAAGCGTTGCGGCGCATGGGTTGTCGGTGGTGACGTCATGGCCATGGGCCGGAAACTCGACATAGGTGCTGTTCGAGAGGTGCTCCGCCGTCGTCCGGCTCCAGATCGGGGGCGTCACCGGATCGAAGGAGCCGGCCAACACCAATGCAGGCCGCTCGCTCCGCACGTAGTCGACGGCGGCCGGAGGCAGCGGAGCGAGGTCCCACGCCTCACAGATCGAGCGCTGGCTTGTCCACCGGGCGAAGCCATCGAGCTGATCGCCAGCCGAAAGATCTTCGGTTGATCTCTCCGGACCGGCGGCCGGCAGATCCTGCTGACAGTTGATCGCAAACATCAAACCCAACGTCCAGTTCGGATTCTCGACGTTCGCCGTCCAGAACCGTTGGGCGGCGATCTCGAGCGGTTCGGCGTTGCCCCGGCGCACTTCATCGATGAGCAACGGCAGGTAGGCCGCATCGTGGTGGGCGAAGACGGGTCGGTACAGCTGATCGACGGCGATCCAGTCGATCAGGTGGTCCCCGTCGAAGACGATCGGAATCCGCTCGCCGTCCGCCGAGTCCTCGATCTCCACGTCGACCGGCTCGTCGTTGAGCCGCCGTACGAGTTCGTGGAAGTCGTCGGCCAGATTCGGGTAAGCGACGGAGCAGTCCTCGTCGGCCTCGCAGCTGGTAAAGACCAGCTCGATCGCCCGAAGTGGTGAGTCCGACTCGTGGGCGAACGGCGTCTCGTTCGGAGGCTTGACCGATTGCAGGATCGCGCTGCGAGTGGCGCCCGGATCGGCCTCCATGACCAACAACATCACGGAGGTGCTGAACGACGAGCCGTAGAGGTTCCATTGCTCGTACCCCAGGTTGCGGCGGAGAGCGACGACATCCCGGGAAATGTTATGGGTCGTGTACTGGGTGATGTCGATCCCCATGGCCCGAAGGGCGTCGAAACAG
>JAOUGG010000452.1 GCA_029857855.1 Acidimicrobiia bacterium
GGTTTTCCCGACAGCGTTTCGCTCGAACGACTCGAACTCACCGATCTCGGCAACGGCCGTACCCGCCTGACCGCCACATCACTCGTCGACAGCTTCGAGAGCCGCGACGTAGTGACGGGCCAAGCCGAGCACTACGCCAACCTGGCCGATCAGTTCGGCCTGCGGGTCACGCCGCATCACGTTTCCATTTGTTGTGGGGATCGCAGAGAATTTGCCCGTTCAACAACCTCGTCGGGCCTCCCCGCGAATGCGGTATGACGTGGTCCGCCTGAAGCCACGCGAACGGAGCATCGCATCCTGGTATCTGGCATCGCCCTCGGGCCCCTATGAGGAGCACTTGGCGCATCCACGACGGGAACAAGCGGGTCTTGGCGGCAATATCAACCGGTCGTGACTCTGAGTCGAACACGATTCTGCGGAATCGGCCAACCGCCAGAGCAGCCGCTGCGAGTTTGGGGTGGATCGGGGTCCCGTCGTCGAGTTCACAGCGCCGGTTGATGTCCGCGTGGTCGGGTTCGACCGACACGTTCTGACCCCCGGAGAGTTGCTGCACGATCGACTCGGCCAATTCCTGCCCCATGACGAGGTTGATCAGCGGCGTGGTGGTGGACTCGCCACCGTGTTGGCTGCCCCGCACCATCAGGTTGGTCAGCGCCTTCCCCTGCCGCTGGGCCGGAGTGCGAGTCACACCAAGTTCAGCGTCTTCACGAAACAGTTTCTGAGATTCCACATCGAGGAGTCGTCGGAAGGCCTGGCCGGTGAGTGGGTCGAACGAGAACCTGCCGGTGACCGAGCCGTCAGAATGCTTGCGATAGGTGCATGTCGTTTTCGCAGCTTCCTCATTCGGTTGGCACCCATCCGGATCCGCGGCATTCAGCCAGTAGATCATCACGTTCACGAAGTCGGAGAAGTCACAGTCGCGAGCAGCCGACACAAGCATCCCCTGCGACTCGATCAACTGGTGATGCACCCGGTGATTGTCGAGCTTGTGCAGCTCCCGAACATGACGTTCGGTCAGCTCGCCGGCGGCAAAGGCTTCGGCGAACATGGGGAAATCGACCAGCCAGTGCCCAATCCTCGCCAACCGGCGGAGCGCCCGAGGATCGGCCTTCGTGGAGTCGGCCACAAGATCGATGGCGTGACGGAACCCAAGCGCCCTGAACGCACCAGGACCCTCTACGGAATCAGAGGCGGCGGCTAGCGTTTGACAGCGCAACGCCTCGAACCGAGCGGCCAGCCGCTCCAGCTCACAAGCCCGTTCGGCCAACTCGACCGCCGACAGGCACGACAACGGCACACCAAGGGATTCCTCGAGTGCCCCATCCAATGCAGCGAGATCGCCGCCAGACGTTGATGAAGGGATTCCGCCAGCCACCACACGATCAGAATAGCAAACATACGTTCGAGTATCAAGACCCTTTGGAAGAAAATAGATGAATTACAAGTTGTTAAACGGGGCCACAGGTGATCGTACCGTTCGATCCACCTCACCCCCCCGAGCAAGCAGATGACGACGGCCGGATCACGGTCAGTGGAGGTAGGCTCTCCGTGTGGCCGGCCGTGGTTCTCCTCTTCTCGCCTTGGCAGCTTCCTCCTTGTTACTGGGCGGTTGCGGTGCCGTTCAGCAGGCCGACCCTCCACCGGACGGGCTCACGCCGTCGAGACCGACGGACTTGCCACTGCCAACCTCGTTTCGGCGGTGGTTCAGTGCGGATGGGATCCGGCTGCTGAAACCCTATGGCTCCAGGTCGCGGGGTGAGCCGGTCACTGCGACGGGTCGGGCGAATCACTGCTGACTTTCGCCCTCATGACGGCCGTCGTAGAATCCGCTCATGACAGCGCCACCGTCTCCGACGTTCACCGCCGAGGTGTCGTCGGATGCCCACAGCGTCTCACTCGTTGGCGGCAAGCGCAGCGCCACGTTCAACCGCTTCTGGTTGCGTGACGTGTGCCCGAGTCTGCCGGCGAAACAATCGGGGCTGCGGACCTTCTCGGTGGCCACGCTTCCCCGCGATCTGGCCGTTCGGACCGCCACCGTCGATGGTGGAACCAAGCTGGTGATCGGTTGGAGCGACGGTCATCGCAGCACCTTCGACGTCGACGAACTGATGGCGCTGGCCGACGCCGGTCAGGGCCACCGTCACGCCCTACCGCCGCCCCGACGATTCGACGCCACCCACCGTCCCGCCCGATTCGATGCCGCTGGGATCGAACCCGGTTCGGTCGCCCACCACGACCTCCTCGACACCGTCGCCACCCAGGGCATGGCCCTGATCGACAACCTGGACGACTCGAACGACGCCACCGAGGATCTCGCCCGCCTGTTCGGCCACATCCGCCACACCGACTTCGGCCGCATCTTCAACATCGTCACCGAACCCGAAGCATGGACGCTGTCGCAGTCGAGCGTGGGCCAGGACCCCCACAGCGACGACCCTTACCGCTACACCCCCAGCGGCTTCACCATCCTCCACTGCCGCCGGGCCGCGACCGGTGGTGGCGAATCGATCCTGGTCGACGGATTCAAGGTGGCCGACGACATTCGGCGGTCGGACCCGGAGGCCTTCAACCTCCTGACGTCGGTCTCGATCCCGTACGTGCGCCACCGCACCACCGCAGTCGACCAGGGGGAGGACGTGCACATGATCGCCTACGCCCCGGTCATATCGATCAACACCGCCGGAGAGGTGATGGGCATCCGTTTTCACGAGCGGTCGACCGGCGTGTTCGACCTCGATCCAGCGATCGTCGATCGCTACTACCTGGCCTTCCGGGCCTTCGCCGCCGGCGTCCGATCACCGACCAACCAGTTCGTGCACAAGCTGACCGACGGCCAGGCCATCGTCGTCGACAACCAACGGGTGCTGCATGGGCGTACCGACTTCGGCGCCGACGTCGAAGGCCGTCGCCACATGAGACTGTGCTCGATCGACCGGGATCAGGTCCACAGCCGTCTCCGACGGCTGAAGGAGGTCCACGGCCTCGGCCCGATCGACCAACGCCTGCACTCCGGTTCGATCTCGGCCTGACCGGATCCCGACCACGACGAATCGCTACCATCAGGCCGTGATTCGTCGACTGTCGGTTCTGATGCTCATGGGGCTCACGGCCGCCTGCGGAGTGGGCGGCGGCACACCGCCGGTCGACGGCTACGACATCGCAGACGCCCCGCAGTATCCGCTGTTCGACCACACCCTCACCTGGACCGGAACCGACATCCTCGTCGTCGGCGGCGCCGGCGGTGACATGACCGACGGTGAGCTGGTCGACGAGCCGGTGCGCTGGAATCCGACCGATGGCGTGAGGCCCATAGCCTCGCCACCGGGTCCGCCCCGCAGCCGCCACACAGCGGTGTGGACAGGTGACGAACTGATCGTATGGTCGGGAACGACATCGCCGTTCGGCGTGGGCGACGGACTCATCAACTCGACGGCCGCGTACGACCCCGACACCGACACCTGGCGCGAGTTGGCCGACAGTCCGACCGGAATCGCCCGGGTTCGGGGCCGGGGAACGACCTTCGCCGGCCATGTCATCGTGACCGGCGGCTCCACCCCCGACCCCGACGACGAGGGCACCATCGGTGTCTACGATCTGGCCACCGACACCTGGTCGTCCACTGCGGTCGACGGTGACGCCCTCACCACCGTGGCCACCGCCAACGCCGCCTACGTCCTCTGGGCCGACCAACAGCGTGTCGTCCACTTCAGCCACCTCGACATCGCCTCGCTGGAGTTGAACGAGATCCCGCTGCCCGACCTGCCCGATGGCGCCGACCGATCCAACGCCGTGGTCGCCGAAGGTCGCCTGATCGTGTGGGTTGAGGCCTCA
>JAOUGG010000453.1 GCA_029857855.1 Acidimicrobiia bacterium
GAGGACGTCTCAGAGGAGGCCCGCCGGTTCGTGGGCATGAGCCGCGAGGACGCCCGCGCCGCCGTGGTCGAGTGGTTCGAGGCCAACGACCTGCTGGAGGCGGTCCGCCCCTACAACCATTCCGTCGGCCACTCCTATCGCAGCCACGTCCCGATCGAACCGTGGCTGTCGGATCAGTGGTTCGTCGCCGTCACCGACGACCGCCTGCGGGGCTCTGCGCTGCGGGCGCTCGATCCGGAGCAGAGCCCACCGCTGCCCACCGACGTCGCCCCTCGAGGTGATCGAGAAGGCGACGGCCAGATGACGTTCCACCCGGATCGTTACGCCCGCACCTACCACGCCTGGCACGACACGATCCGCGACTGGTGCATCTCCCGCCAACTCTGGTGGGGCCATCGGATTCCGGTCTGGCTCCGCACTCTGCCCGTCGAGGATTTGCCGGCCGAGGTCGCGGCGGCGGTCGACGGGGCCGGGGTCGACGAAACGGTCGCTGTCACCAGCCGCTGGACCGCCACCGGTGCCGTCCACCACGCACGCAAGACCACCGAGTTCGAGGTCGAGGAGGCGGTGTGCGTGCCGCCGGCGGCCACCCTGGGCCGTCTGGCCGAGGCCGGGCTGGACGCCGGTGTCTCCGAGCCGATGACCGAAGCCGAGCTCGTCGCCGCGCTGGAGGCCGACGGCTACGAACGTGATCCCGACGTGCTCGACACCTGGTTTTCGTCGGGACTGTGGCCGATGTCGACGATGGGTTGGCCCTACCCCGAGGACTATCCGGAGACCGTCGGCCTGCTCGATTCCTACAACCCGACGTCGGTGCTCACAACCGCCCGGGAAATCATCACGCTCTGGGTCAGCCGGATGACCATGTTCAATCGGTACTTCCTCGACGGGCGGTTGCCCTTCAGCGACGTCTTCATCCACGCCATGATCCAGGACGGACACGGGCAGAAGATGTCGAAGAGCCTCGGCAACGGACTCGACCCCCGCGACATCATCCACAGTCACGGGGCCGACGCCATGCGCTACACGCTGGTCCAGATGACCACGGAGACCCAGGACGTCCGGCTGCCAGGCGAGATCGTCAGTCCACAGACCGGCGAGAGCTTCGTCCCCGAGTTCATCACCACGAAGGCCGGCCACGTCGTCGCCGCCCCGATCCAGTCGACCCCTTCGAACCCCGACCTCAAGATGGTCTCCGGCTACGGGTACGCCTCCGGCGAGGTCGAGCCGACGGCGGAGATGCCGCTGGCCCGCAACACCTCGTCGAAGTTCGATCTCGGGCGCAACTTTGCCAACAAGGTCTGGAACGCCACTCGGTTCGCGCTCGGCCGGATCCAGCCCGGCGTCGACGTCGGCGAGCTCGACATCACCGCCGGCGGTGGTGTCGCCACGTTCGCCGACCAGTGGATCCTGGCCCGCCTGGCCCAGACGATCGACACCATCGATCACGCACTCAGCCGTTATCAGTTCAATCTCTACGCCGACACCCTCTACGACTTCATCTGGCGCGACGTCTGCGACCGCTATCTCGAAGCGGTCAAACCGACCATCGACGACAACCCGAACCAGCAGGCGATCCTCGGGGCCGTGCTCGACTCCGTCCTGCGGCTGCTGCACCCGGTCTCACCGTTCGTCACCGAGGCCCTGTGGCCGTCGGTCAGCGCGGTCCGAGGCGGCGAGCTCCGAGGGGTGGCGCTGTCGCCGTCGGAGCTGTGCGCCACCGCGGCCTGGCCGTCGGTCGATCCCGCCGTCGTCGATCTCTCGATCGTCGACACCTTCGAGCGGGCCGATCAGCTGATCGGAGCCATCCGAAACATCCGATCCTCGCGAGGGGTCAAGCCGAAGCAGCCGGTCACCCTGCACGCACCCGAAGCCGTTCGCCGGTTGATCGAACGGAGTCAGGGCATGGTCGAAACCCTCGCCGGTGTCGGCGAGGTGATGGCATCGGAGGGTGCCGACCGTCCGCCGGGCGCCAGCCCGTTGGCGTTCGAGGGTTCGGAGGTCCTCGTCTCGGGCCTGGTCGATGAGCTCGACGTCGACGCCGAGCGCTCCCGTCTGCAGAAGCTGATCGACGGCAAGGCCAACCAGATCGCCGGGTTCGAGAAGCGACTGGCGAACCCCGGCTACGTCAACAACGCCAAGCCCGAGCTGGTGGTCGAGACCCGGGAGCTGCTCGAGATCGCCCGCAGCGACCTTGCCGCCGCCGAGGCGGCCGTGGCCGCGCTCGGCTGACAGCCGATCTGCAATCGTCGGCGTCGGCGTCGGCGTCGGCGTCGGCCATCCGGCCGGGCCGCTACAGCTAGCGGCGGGTCTGGTAGGCCGTGCCCGTTTTCGGGGTGTCGTCGTAGTTGCCCACGAAGCACAAGACCTCACGGTCGTCGACCCCGTTCCAACTGCCCTCGGTCGGCGTCAGTGAGGAAAAGCCGTAGACCGACTCCTCATACGACATGCCAACCCACGGTTCGAATGCTGCATAGCAACCGTCGTCGGCCAGCTCACCGACCGTCAGATCGCCGGGGTACGAGCCCTCGGGCAGATTGAATGCGTGATAGGCCTCGAGCATGTGCGGACCGTCGCAGGGAACGCCCTGGACCGATTCCACCTCGCCGTCGAAGGCGCCCTCGATGCAGTCGCCGAGCCGGATGCGGAACGCCCCAAGCTCACCTTCCTCCATGATCGCGCCGTCGTCGCTCCTGGTCGTTTCGTCCTGGCCGGCCAGTCCGGCGTATCCCATCCCCACCAGACCCAATCCGGCGACGACTCCTGCTGCTGCTCTTCCAATTCCCATGTATGGGCGATCGGATGGCGCTGCGACAACCTTGAGCGCAAACGTATGGTGGCCGAATTGCCGACGACGAAGACAGTCAGGCCGATGGGAGCGGCTATGTTTGCGCCATGAACGTTGGAGACGCCGTCGAAAGTTTCACGCTTGACGACCAGGACGGCAACCCCGTCAGCTTCGACTCGCTCGTCGAGTCCGGCCCGGTCGTGGTCTACTTCTACATCAAGGCCATGACCTCGGGTTGAACGATCGAGAGCAAACACTTCCGTGATCTGCAGGCCGAGTTCGCCGAACTCGGTGCCAGCATCGTGGGGGTGTCGCCCGATCGGTCCGATCGGCAGAAGCAGTTCGACGAGGCCAACGACCTCGGCTTCCCCTTGTTGGCCGACACCGACAAGCGAGTGGCGAAACAATTCGGTGTGGCCCGATTCGGTCCGCTGCCGGTGAAGCGGGTGACCTTCGTGATCGGCACGGATCGACGCGTCAAGGCCGTCATCAAGAGCGAGGCCAAGATGAACAAACACGCCGATGAGGCACTCGCCGCTGTTCGGGAGCTGGTTTCGTCCTGACGGAGGTCGAGGTGCGACGGAGAGGCGTACGTCGCCGGATTCCGGCGGGCTCAGCCGTGGACCGCGGCCGGAAGGTGCTTGACGCCATGGATGAAGCTGGAAAACAGCGGATCCGGTGGTCCCGAGGCCCGGATTTCGGGCACCCGGGCGAACAACTCCCGGAACATCACGGTGATCTCCCGTCGAGCGAGATGGGCACCGAGGCAGTAGTGCGGACCCGGCCCACCGAAGCCTACGTGAGGTTTCTGCTCCCGCATGATGTCGAAGCCGTGAGGGTTGTCGAACACGTTCGGGTCCCGATTGCCGAGGAGATAGAACATGGCGACCTTCTGACCCTCGGCGATCTCGATGTCGCCGAGCACGGTGTCACGGGTGACGATGCGCCGCATGTAGGTGACCGGGCTGGCCAACCGCACGATCTCCTCCACCGCCTGAGGAGCCAGGTTCTCGAAGTCCGCCTGCCACAGCCGCCGC
>JAOUGG010000454.1 GCA_029857855.1 Acidimicrobiia bacterium
GTTGCCTTGCCTTCGAAAAGGTCCGCTACGACGGTGAGGGAGTGGTCGCCATCGCCGCCGAGACGAGGGCGATCGCCGAGGATGCGGCCTCGCTCGTCGTCGTCGAGTACGAACCGCTGGAACCCATCGTCGATCCGTTGGAGGCGATGGCCGACGGCGCACCGCTGGTGCACGAGTCACTCGGCAGCAACATCGCGTTCCACCGTGAGTTCACCTTCGGCGAGGTCGACGACGACTTCGCCAACGCCGACCGGGTGATCACCGACACACTCCACTGGGGCCGCTCGGGCGGACAGCCGCTCGAGACCGTCGGTGCCGTGGCCGACTACGACATCGGCTCCGGGATGATGAGCATCCACGCCAATTCGCTCAGCTTCACGTCGTACCTCTTCATGCTCGCGGGGACCCTGAAGATTCCGAGCAACAAGCTCGACATGCACCCGATGTCGGCCGGAGGCAGTTTCGGCTCCAAGCTGTGGGAGGTCAAGACGCCTGCCATCGCCGGGATGATGTCGCGCCGGACCGGTCGTCCGGTGAAGTTCGTCCAGGATCGTATGGAGAACATCTCGAACGGCGACCATCACGGGTCGGACCGCCGCTACGAGGTCTCGCTCGCTGTGATGAACGACGGCACCATGAAGAGCATCAAGGTGAAGACGGTGGAGGACTACGGCGCCTACATCCAGTTCGGCGTCGGCCACCACGGCAATGCGCTGGCCCAGGTCACCGGTCCCTACACGATCAACAGTGTCTACTACGACGTCACCGCCGTCCTCACCAACAAGTGCCAGCAGGGTGCCTACCGGGGCTTCGGGTCCGAGGTGAACAACTGGGTGATCGAGCGCATGGTCGACCTCGCGGCGGTCGAACTCGACATCGATCCGGTCGAGCTGCGGCGCATGAACTTCATCGGGGCCGACCAGTTTCCCTACTTCATTCCCACCGGCAACGTCTACGACAGCGGGAACTACGTCGGTGTGCTCGACCAGGCGCTGGAGCTCGCCGACTACGACGGTTGGCGTCGCAAGCAGGAGGAGGCCAGGGCCGAGGGCCGCCACATCGGCATCGGCATCTGCACCTGCCAGGAACGGAGCGTCTTCAGCGCCACCGAGTTCTGGTTCTGGTTCGACGAGCCGGCCGCTCCCGTGTCGAGCATGCCCGAGAGCGTCACACTCGACGTCGACGCGTTGGGGAACATCACCGCAACGCTGTACTCCTGCGCGATGTGGGGCAACAGCCCCGAGACGATGGTGGCCCAGCTGGTGGGGGAGGAGTTCGACGTCGACCCGCACTCGGTCAACGTCGTCTACGCCGGCTCCAATCAGGGGCTACCGGCCACCGGTCCGGGTGGCAGTCGCTTCACCGTCATGGTCGCCGGCGCCATCGAGGTGGCGAGCCGGAAGGTCAAGACCAAGGCGGCGGCCATCGCGGCCCACCTGCTCGAAGCCAATGCCGACGATCTGGAATGGACCAACGGCGGGTTCCAGGTGGCCGGTTCACCGTCCGCCCGGATGGAGATGGCCGACATCGCGATCCAGGCCCACCTCTTCAAGCACAGCCTGCCCGAGGAGATCGAGAGCGGCCTCGAAGCGAGCCACGTTCACGACCACCCCTACACCACGATGCCCAGCGACGACCGCTCGGATCTGGGTGTCTTCTACCCGTTCATGGGCCACGCCTGCCACATCGCCGTCGTCGAGGTCGACACCGAGACCGGAAAGGTCGACTTCCTCGACTACGCGGCGGTTCACGACTGCGGCACCATGGTCAATCCCCGGTCGTTGTGTGGACACATCGTCGGCGGCACCGCCCAGGGCATCGGCACCTCGATCTTCGAGGAGTTCGTCTACGACAACGACGGCACGCTCCGAACTCCGAGCTTCGCCGAGTACGTGATCCCGACGGCGATGGATGTGCCGAAGCTGAAGATCGGCCACCAGGAGACGCCGTCGCCCTACACGCCTCACGGCATCAAGGGTGGCGGAGAAGGTGGTCGGATGATGGCCCCGGCCGCGATCTCCGCGGCAATCGACGATGCGCTGCGAGACCACGGTGTACGGGTTCGCCGTCTTCCCGCCAGCCCGGAGCGGCTCCTCGACATGATCGACGGAGGGTAAGGAGGCGACGGCAGCCTCGAGAGCCGGCTGCGGTCGCAAATCAGCGGCGGGCCGGGCGAGTGGTCTTCGGTCACGTGACCGGTATCTGGCCCTTGCCCGGCATCGTCGGTAGGCGCAGAATCGATCTGCGGGCCGGCCGCGACCGCCGGCACATCAGAGGAGACCGGCAATGAAGATCGTTCGTTTCATCGCGGTGGCGGCGTTGCTCGCTGCGCTGCTCGGCGGTTGCGGCAGTGACAACAGTGCCGACGAGTCCACCACGTCGTCGACGGAGGTCACGTCGACCAGCGACGAGTCGACCACCACAACCGAGTCAACGACGACGGCGTCGAGTGATACCACGACCTCCGAGTCGTCGACCACCAGCTCCCAGTCGTCGAGCTCGTCCGTGCCCACCCTCGAACAGCCGGCCATCTGGCCCTCGCCCGGCGTGGTGTTCGACGATCCCGAAACCGCAGCGGCCGACTTCGTCTCCAAGGTGTTCGGTGTACCGCCGAACCTCGGTGAGTTCCAGCAGGGCGACGCTCGCAGCGGCGAGATCGAGGTTCTGTCTCCGGCCGAGGGTGGTGGCACCAGCATCCGCAGCGTGCTGCTCCTCCGTCAGCTCGGTCCCGACGACGGCTGGTTCATTCTGGCGGCGGTGAGCGACACCAATACGATCACCGCCCCGGCGTCCGGCGGCCAGGTACCGGCAGGATCCGTCGAGGTCGCCGGTCAGGGTCGAGGCTTCGAGGGCCTCCTCGTCGTCGAGGCGTTCCCCGCCGGCCAGGCCACCAGACTCGACCAGCAACAGGCCCAGGGTGGTTCGACCGAAGCGACGGAACCCTATTCGGTCACGCTCGACCTGTCGGGGGCGGGCTTGGGTGAGCCCGTCCTGATCCTGGTGCGTGGCGGTGTCGGCCTCGAGACCGACACCGGCGAGTTCAGCGCCATTCCCGTCACGATCGGTTGACATTCCAGCAGCCTGGTGGATCGCCTCTCCGAGGAATTAGCGGGTCACCGTCGCCGGCGGACCGAGGAGATGACCTGGTGGACAGCCGAGTGGATGCCTGCGTTGTGGCGGATGTTGCCGGCCTTGCGCCACTGGCGACGAGTGTCGAGGCACGTCGCCGACTGCTGGACGACGCCGTCGACACCGAACGCGCCGGCCAGGCTCCGGAGCGTGTGATGCCAGATCTGGTCCTCCTTTCGGTTGAACCAGAGGCTGAACAGGAGATCGTACAGTGGGTCGCTGGTCCGGAAGAACGGCTGGACCTGCGCAACCGTGGTGCCGGCCTCCTCGTAGGCGCTGAACGTGATCCATCCTGCGAAGATGTGGCCCTCCGGCAGCGCGAAGGCGAATGACCTGGCGTCGGCGTACATGACCATGATCCCAGTGGACAGCCGCAGGCCGCTCTGGTTGGCGTTGATGACGGCGACGTCTCCCGGTTCCAACCGGGCCAGCGCTCGATGGAGATGGGAGTAGTCGGGCCAGAAGGTCGGATAGTCGGTCTTCCAGCGGTCGATCAGCACCTCGGGTTCGACGTTCACGCCGCTCAGTCGGATCCAGTACGTCTTCTGCCACAGTGGCCCGAAGCCCTGGACGGCCCCCGACAGCCGTCGCCCCTGCACGTTGAGGCCGGAGGCGCCGGCATCGAGCCCGTCGACCTGTAGCCGGCGGACCGGACCCGCCCATCGTCCTTCATCCCTGCCCACG
>JAOUGG010000455.1 GCA_029857855.1 Acidimicrobiia bacterium
CCGCTATGACACGATCATCATCGACGAGGCCCACGAGCGCAGCCTCAACATCGACTTCATCCTCGGCTACCTGCGTCAGCTCCTCCCCCGCCGGCCGGACCTGCACGTCGTCGTGACCTCGGCCACGATCGACGTCGAGCGGTTCTCGCAGCATTTCGACGACGCCCCGATCATCGAGGTGTCCGGACGGACCTACCCGGTCGAGATGCGGTACCGGCCCTACGAGTCGACCGACGATGACGACCGCGGCGGTCTGCCCCTTTCCCAGCCCGAGGCGATCGTCGAGGCGGTCAAGGAACTGGGTCGGGAGGGGCCGGGCGACATGTTGGTGTTCCTGCCCGGCGAACGCGATATCCGGGAGACCGCAGATGCCCTGTCGGACCTGAACCTCCCGTCGACCGAGATCTTCCCGCTCTACGCACGCCTCTCATCAGCCGAACAGCACCGGGTGTTCCGCTCCCATCGGGGTCGGAGGATCGTGCTGGCAACCAATGTGGCCGAAACCTCGGTGACGGTTCCGGGAATCCGCTATGTGATCGACCCGGGCACCGCCCGCATCTCCCGCTACAACACCAGAACCAAAGTCCAGCGGCTACCCATCGAGGACATCTCCCAGGCGTCGGCCAATCAGCGGGCCGGGCGCTGTGGCCGCATCGGGCCGGGCATCTGCGTCCGCCTGTACAGCGAGGAGGACTTCCGGTCGCGCGAAGAGTTCACCGAACCTGAAATCCTGCGAACCAACCTTGCCTCGGTCATCCTCCAGATGGCGGCGCTCGGGCTCGGCGACATCTCCTCGTTCCCGTTCGTCGAGCCGCCGGAGGACCGGGGCATCGCGGATGGGATCGCCCTGTTGGAGGAACTCGACGCTCTCGATCCCGAGCACCACGGAACCGACGAGTGGCTCACCCCACTGGGTCGGGAACTCGCCCGGCTGCCGGTCGACCCCCGCTTCGCCCGTATGATCATCGAAGCCGCCGACCATGGGGCCCTGGCAGAGGTCCTGATCATCGTGGCCGCCCTGTCGATCCGGGATCCGCGCGAGCGGCCAACCGGCAGCGAGGTGGAGGCCGGTGAGGCTCACGCCCGGTTCAATCACCCGACATCGGATTTCATCACGCTGTTGAAGCTCTGGCGCCATCTCCGCCAGCAGCGTGACGAGCTGTCGGGTAATCAATTCCGTCGAGCCTGTCGCCGCCAGTACCTGAGCTACAACCGGGTCCGGGAGTGGGAGGACACCCGATCCCAGCTGGAACAGACAGCCAAGGAACTCGGCTATCGGACCAGCGGCAACCGGGCCAAGGTCGACGTGATCCACCGATGCCTGCTTTCCGGGCTGCTGTCGCACATCGGAATGCGGCTCGAAGACAAGCAGGCCAAGCGGCGAGGCGACGGCCGACGGGGTCGATCGTCAGGCGCCGGCGCACGTGGGCCCGTGCACTATCAGGGGGCGAGAGGAGCCCGGTTCCGGCTCGGGCGGGAGTCGGTTCTTGCCGGCCGGCCGCCGGCGTGGGTGATGGCGGCCGAACTGATGGAGACCAATCAGATGTGGGCTCGGATGGCGGCGCCGATCGAACCGCGGTGGGCCGAGGAACTCGGCTCCTACCTGGTCAAGCGAAGCTACAGCGATCCGGTGTGGGTTCCGGACGACGGGGTGGCCTACACCACCGAGCGGGTCACCCTCTACGGCCTTCCGATCGTCGACGATCGGCGTCGAACCGTCGGCCGGGTCGATCCGGTGCTTGGGCGGGAGTTGTTCATCCACCACGCTCTGGTCGATGGTGACTGGCAGGCCCACCACGACTTCGTCGCCCACAACCGGGAGCTGAGGGCCGAGATGGCCGAACTCGAGACCCGGGCCCGGCGTGATCTCATCGTCGAACAACAGGCACTGCACGAGTTCTTCAACCAACGGCTGCCGGCTGACATCTGCTCGGCCGCCGACTTCGATCGCTGGTGGAAGGAGGAGCGGTCGAAGACCCCCGCTCTGCTCAGCCTGACTCCGGCCGAGGTGCTCCGCTTCGACGGTCCGGCGGTCGGGGTCGAAGACTTCCCGAACCGGTGGACCGTCGGCGGCCTCGACCTGGAGCTGGCCTACCTGCACGACGGGCAGAGCCCGATCGACGGGCTCAGCGTGCATGTGCCCGTCGAGGTGCTGAACCAACTCGATCCCCGTTCCTTCGAATGGACCGTTCCCGGCCTTCGTGCTCCGTTGATCACCCACCTGATCCGCTCACTGCCCAAGGCGGTCCGGAGGGAGCTGAACCCGGTGGCCGAAACCGTGACGGCGGTGCTGCCGGTTCTGGCCGCCGAAGCCGGTCGTCGGCCGCTGGCGGCGGCGTTGGCCGACGTGCTGGGACCGCGGGCCGGAACCGTCGTCGAGGCCGAGGACTTCGACTGGGGTCGGGTTCCCGCCCACCTCGTGCCCACATTTCGGATCCTCGGGGAGGACCGGAAACTTCTGGCCGAGGGTAAGGACCTGGATGGGCTGCGGGATCTGCTGAGCGGACACACCCGCGACGCCATCGCCGAGATCTCGGCCGAAGAGTCGGATCTGGTCCGGACCGGTATCACCCACTGGGATTTCGGCGATCTTCCGTCCCGCACCACAACGGAGGGCCCGATGCACACGATCACCGCTTTCCCCGCCCTCGTCGATCAGGGCGACTCGGTGGACATCGGACTGCTGGCCGATCCCAATGAGCAGGCCGACGCCATGTGGGAGGGCACGAGACGGCTGCTCCGGCTCGGGCTGGCGAAGCCGGTCCGCACCGTCGACCGTCTTCTCGACAACTCGACCAAGTTGGCGATGACGGCCTCGCCGGTGCAGTCTCGGGCCGCCTGGTACAACGACACCATCGATGCGGTGCTCGATCACCTGATCGCCGAGGCCGGCGGACCGTCGTGGACCGCCGCCGGTTTCGCACGGTTGGAGGCGGCTGTCGATGCAGGTTACGACGACGAACTCGAGGCCGCGATCGAGGTGGTGGCGGATCTGGTTGAAGCCACGTCGGGTCTGCATCGCCGGTTCGACGACCTGGCCTCAGCCGAGTTGTCGGCAGTGTCGGTGGCAGACGCTCGAGCCCACCTCGACCGCCTGGTTTATCCCGGCTTCCTGAGCGGCATCGGCATCACCCGGCTTCCCGATGTCGTGCGCTATTTGGAAGCCATCGACTATCGGCTGGACCGCCTCCCGGACAACCGGACCACCGACCTGAACAAGGCGGCCGAGTGCGTGGCGGTCGAAACCCGCCATCGGGAACTGTTGGCGAGGCTGGGCATGACCGAGGAGCTGGAGAATCTCATCTGGCAGCTCGAGGAGCTACGCGTCGCCCAGTTCGCCCAGCATCTGCGCCCCACCGGACCAGGCACGACAAAGGTCAGCGTTCGCCGGGTCGAACGGGCCCTGGCCGCGGCCGTCCCGTGACGGTGGAGCCGGATCAGGCCCGGCCGTCGCTCGGCGGTCGGACCGATGGGCCGACACCCCATAGTTGCCGTCGTCGGGGAAGGAACGCGTTCCCAGATCGGGTACCGGTTACTCGTCAGTGACGTCGTCGACCAGGAACGAAATGCGTACGAGTGCACCCCATTCGTCCATGTTGTCGCCCCGGAGGCCGACCGACACGACGTCGAGCGCCTTGACGTTGCGCAGGTTCTTCCCCGCCTCGGCCAGTGCATTCTTGACCGCGGCGTCCGAACTCTCGCTGGAACGGCCCACGACTTCGATGATCTTGGAAACGGCCATGATTCTCCATCCTTCTTTGGTGGTTCGGGTATCCGAGCCATCAATCAACCTAGTCGTCAATCGTGAC
>JAOUGG010000456.1 GCA_029857855.1 Acidimicrobiia bacterium
TCCTTCGAGAGCTTGACCGTGATCACGGTTCCTGCGGGGTTGGCGAACACGAAGTTCTTTCCGCGGACCCGGAACGTCGGTTCGCCGCCCCAGGCTTCGATGTCGACCCGCTGGGCCTCGGGCAGGCCCAACGCCAGCTTCTCGATCCGCTCGAATGTGGATGCCATGGTCGACACGCTACACCGTCACGCCGTCACGCCGTCACCCCGGTATGGACGGTGTCAGCGGCCCGACCAAGCGATGGCTTGGTCGCAACCGCTACTTGCCGAAGTCGGCGACCACCGGCATCCCGCGCCCTTCACCGTCGCCGGCGACGATCGACGCTTTCGTCTGCACCTCCCGTGCGTAGAGGCCGAGGAAGATTCCGGCGATGGCCACCAGGGACAGCCAGGCACCCGACGACAGCATGACGAGGGCCGGGGCCGGGCAGGTCCCGGCGATGGCCCAGCCGATGCCGAACAAGGCCCCGCCGACGACATGGTGACGCTCAGGCTTCGATCGCCCGAGTTCGAGCGGGCCGGTCATCACGGTGTTGATCCGCCGGTGCTCGAGGTACCAGAGCAGGGGTGCGGCGACGGCGATGGCCGACCCCATCACGAAGAAGACGTAGAGGTCCTCCAGTACGAGGGCGTTGTGGATGGTGTCGTATTCGTGCAGCAGGCCCCCGGCCAGCAGCCCGCCGAACAGGCTGCCGGCCACCAGCCCGACCACGTTCATGGATCGATCGGTCTTGGTGGTCATCACAGCGCACCTCCGACCAGGGCCCGCATGGCCAGGCTGACAGCGACGGCGGTGCCCACGAAGGTGGCGGTCATGGTGAGACTGGCCGGCGACCGCTGGGAGACGCCACACAGCCCGTGGCCCGAGGTGCAGCCGCCGGCCACGGCTGCTCCGTAGCCGAGCAGGACCGCTCCGACCAATACGAGTAGCACGACGACCGGCATCGAGAAGGTTGCGGTCAGCGAATCGTAGCCACTCCGAACCTCACCGCCGGCGTTGTCCCGGAGGACCTGGGTGACCACGAGGCCGCCGAGGAACATCCCGGCGAAATACCAGACCCGCCACACGGCGACCTCGGGTCGACGCCGCAGCAGACCCGAGGCCTGAACGTAGGCCCCGCTGGCTCCGAGAGGTTGGTTGTTCACCAGAAACAAGCCGACCACCAGAAACCCGAGACCGGGTCCGACCACCCACCAGGGCAGCTGGGAGGGAAGTACATCAACCATTTCCACAAATCCTTTCGGTGTGCGGCTCGCCAAATGGCCACACGCTTCCAATTTTCGGAGACCGACACCGCTCGCCTGACGAGGTAATCTACGGATGTACGGACATTAAGTCTAGCCGGAAGGCGGTCGACGACACAAGTCCGACCTGTAGCCGAAAAGCGCCGAGGGCCGGAGCCTCGAAAGCTCCGACCCCCGGCAGGACCCACGCAGCCGGTCTCGAACCGGCGTCACTGACGATTGGCGACGTCACCGCTTACGGAGTGTCGCTCCCACCATCACAGTAGAAGGGACCCTCGACCTCACCCTGACCTTCGCATCCGAAAGTGAAAATCCACAGTCCAGTGTTGCGGTCGGATGCGAGCACAACCTGCTGGCCACCGACCGCATCGACGTGAACACCCCAGAAATTGGAGCCTTCGACCGGGGCGATATAGCGACCGACCTCGTGAACGTTCCACGAGTAGCTTCCCTCGCCGTTGGCGTTGGTGTGCCAGTGCCCAGGACGATACTCGAGCGCCCGCATACCAAGCGAATACCACGACACGAACATTCGCGGCCCACCGTCGAAGGTAGCTTCGACATCCTCGGTCGACGGATCGACTTCGATGTTGTGCATCGTTAGATCGCCGGACGCATAGGGATCACCCTCCGGCTCTTCCAGCGTCTCGGCCGGGGCGTAGTAGCCGATCTCGCCGAGTTGGTCGACCGAGGTTTTCGGCTCCGGACCCGGAGACTTGTCGGGAACGGAGAGCAGTCCGCCGGTGTTGTTGAGCACCCGCAGATAACCCCAGCCGTTGTAGCTGAGATTGCCGGCACCGCTCACGGAGCCGCCTGCCTTCATGAGTTCACCCGTGCTGTAGCCGACGAAGACGCCGGGAATGTCAACGGCATCAGCCTCGACGCCGGGCGCCATGGTGATGAGGGCGTCACCGCGGGTGGCATCGTTGGCCACGATGTAGCCAACGTAACCCGCCTCGCCGGCCCGAGCGGCCTTGGTCGAGAACTCGCAGGTTCCCCGTTGGATCAGAGCGATCTGGTTGTCGTTGGTCGAGTCCGGAATCTCGCCGGCCGAACAGCCCTCGCCTCCAGTCCACACAACCTCACCCTCGAGCGCCACAGCCGAGGTAGACGGACCGAAGTCGGCCGGACCGGCGTCGTAGGTGACGCCCTCGAACGTGACGCCGAATGCGGTGGCGTCGAAGTCCTCGTCACCGCCGAAAATAAAGGAACCGTTGCCACCGAAGACCGCGGCGTGGGCATTGCCCTCATAGGGGCGACCCAGCGGGTCGGTCTCGGGATAGGTCGAGTCACCGAGGAACTCGGGGTTGGCCGGATCGGTGACGTCGAGCGTCACGAAGCCAGCGTCCCAGTAGGAGACCACCGCGATGTCGCGACCGTCAATCTGCTCAACCCACACGTCGTGATTGAAGATGCCGGCCGACTGACCGGTTTCCAGCTGATCGAGTTCGAGGCCCACGGGCACCCAGTCGAGCGCACCGGTCAGCGACAACGCCTCGGGGTTGGCCGGATCGGAGATGTCGACGATGAAGGTGTCGAAGAAGTCGAACGTATCGGCGGTTCCGATTAGGTAGGTTCCTCCGTTGACGCCGTGCCACGGGTAGGTGTTGTGGACGCCGCCGAAGTCAAGGAAGCTCTTCTCCAAAGGCTTGGGTTTGGTCGGATCGGTGACATCCCACAGTGAGATGCCCCCACGACCGTGCTGCGACGCAGCGCCGGGACCCTTCTTACCGATCTCGTCCTTGTTACCGTTGGTGTTGGCACGGTTGCAGTCGGCGATGTCGTCGACGCCGTCACCATCGGCATCGCGACCGGTGATCGGGCACGGCTTGTTGGTGTTGAAGTCCGACACGGCGCCACCGTTGATCCCGGCGCCACATGGCTCCTCGGTGGTGATGAGGACCGTGGTGTCACCGATCGTGATCGTCTTCACGTCGTTGACCCGGGTGTCGGGCGGGGCCTTGATGAACGCGACCTGTGCCCCGCCCACTGCGGGGGCCACTCCGTCGGCGTCAGTGCCGCCGGCTGCGCCATAGTTGTCGATCGCCGCCTGTATGTCAACGACGTACACACCGGTGTCGGTGCAGTCCGGCGTCTGGAACGTACCGATGTACGCGTAGCCGTTCTCCGACCACACATCGGTGTACTTCCCGTCCTGGATCCCGGCCAGAGTGTCACGCCCGAGCACCTCGAACCCGTAGTTGACATTGGCCGCTATGTGACCGTCGTTTTCACTCTCATGGGCCGACGACGGGACCGTCAAGACCGTCGCCAACAAGGCGAGAGCACCGAAGAACGCGAAGAGCACGCGACCTCGGGAAGCCCGTAGAGGGCGGGCGGTGGCCGCCCATTGCTGCGTTTCACTCATGCTGTTTGTCACTCCATCTTCCGTTCAGCAGATCTGGATTGTTCCGGATCCTCGAACCCGCAGCTAACGATGGTAGGTGACATTACGTTCGCGCTACAAAACCAATGGGCAGGAGATCACAAGAAGCGATGGGCGAACCAGAGGAGTTCCGCAGGAACAACGTTCGACTACGCGCCCTCTTCAGGCAACACATACG
>JAOUGG010000457.1 GCA_029857855.1 Acidimicrobiia bacterium
TACCATGGCGTGATGGCCGAGGCCGGTTGGTATCCCGATCCCCACAATCCGCGGCAGCAGCGGTACTGGAACGGATACGACCTCGACATCGTCGGCGGTCAGGTGCAGGGGTTCGGCGGTGCCGACGTGGTGTTGCTGGTCGCCGCCGGTGTGGTGGCGCACGATCACCTGGCCCATCTCGCTCTGGTTGACGGTCAAACTGGCATTCATCCCGGTGGCGGCCGCCGTGGCCCCCGGGACAACGGTCTGCTCCGCACCTCGATGCGGGCCAGCGACGGGCCCGCAGCGGGCGGCGCCACGGTTCGACGGCCGGCCCGCCGATTTCTATACTCAGGCCTAACGCGCCGCATGACACAACGGGCTGCCCGGCCGCATGACGGCAGGGAGAACAGGGACCAACGATGACCGAAACGACCCGCTTCGAACTCCCGCAGGACCGGATCCCCCGGGCCTGGTACAACCTCAACGCCGACATGCCGGTGCCCATGGTGCCGCCGCTGCACCCCCAGACCCAGGATCCGGTCACGCCGGATTTCCTCGGCGTGCTGTCGCCGATGGCGCTGCTCGGGCAGGACGTGTCGCCCGACGCCGAGATCGAGATCCCCGAACCGGTGCGCGACATCTACAAGCTGTGGCGGCCGACGCCGCTGTTCCGGGCCATCCGGCTGGAGCGGGCACTCGACACGCCGGCCCACATCTACTACAAGTACGAGGGCGTCTCGCCGGTTGGATCCCACAAACCCAATACGGCGGTCGCCCAGGCCTTCTACCTGAAGGACGAGGGCGGCAAATGCTTCACCACCGAGACCGGCGCCGGTCAGTGGGGCTCGGCGCTGTCGATGGCCTGCAACTTCTTCGACCTCGGCTGCGAGGTCTACATGGTTCGGGTGTCGTATGACCAGAAGCCGATGCGGCGCTACGTGATGGAGACCTTCGGGGCGACGGTGTTTCCGTCGCCGTCGACCAACACCAACGCCGGTCGATCCCTGCTCGAACAGGATCCCCATCACCCCGGTTCGCTCGGCACCGCCATCTCGGAGGGGATCGAGGCCGCGGTGATGTCGAACGGCGAGAAGAAGTATTCGCTCGGATCGTTCCTGCCGCACGTGCTGCTGCATCAGACCGTGATCGGGATCGAGGCGCTGGAGCAGATGGACATGGCGGGGGAGTACCCCGACGTCGTGATCGGCTGCGCCGGCGGCGGCTCCAACTTCGGCGGAATCGCCTTCCCGTTCCTGCGGGAGAACCTGCGCAACGGTCGGCAGACGAGGATCATCGCCGCCGAACCGGCGGCCTGTCCAACGCTGACCCGGGGCGAGGTGAAGTGGGACTTCGCCGATGTGATCGGCATGGCTCCCATCGTCCGCATGCACACCCTCGGTCACACCTTCATCCCGCCCGGCATCCACGCCGGCGGCCTCCGCTACCACGGCATGGCGCCGCAGGTGTCGGCGCTCGTCGAGTCGGGCCACATCGAGGCCGTGGCCATCGATCAGGTCGACACGTTCGACGGCGGCGTCCAGTTCGCGCGATCCGAGGGCATCCTCCCGGCACCCGAGTCGAACCATGCGGTGACTGCCGCCATCAACGAGGCCCTGGCCTGCAAGGAGACGGGCGACGAGAAGGTCATCCTGTTCAACCTCTCCGGTCACGGCAATTTCGACATGGCCGCCTACGGCAAGCACGCCGCCGGTGAACTCGAACGCTACGAGTACCCGGCCGACGACATTGCCAAAGCCATGACCCACCTCCCCGACGTCACCTTCACCGGCTGACCCCGACCTCCCGCCAACCGCGCCCACGCCTCCCAAAATCCGGAATTGGCAGTTTTTGCGCGCGCCCGGCGCGCGCAAAAACTGCCAGATCGCGTGGGCGGGCCTTCGGTGTCACACCGGTTGGGCAGGCTGGTGGCATGCTCAACAACGACGCGTGGAGCGCCGTGGCCGAGCTCGCAGCCTCTCAACACGGATGCTTCACCCATCAACAGGCTGCCGACAACGGAATCGGGCGACGCCGACTCGATCGAGCGATCGCCGAGGGCTTGATCGCTCGGTCGATGCCGCGAGTTCTGCGATTCGCCGGTGCCCCGCCAACCTGGCGGGCGGAATTGTGGGCTGCCACACACAGCTCGGGAGGCAAGGCGTCACATCGCGCCACCTGCCGTCTCCTCCGCTACGACGGCTTCGCCGGCGCCCCGCTCGAAATCACGGTGGCCCGGGGCCGTCTCCCGTCACTCGAGGGTGTGGTGATCCATCGCTGGACCGATCCCGAACCCGACCTCGATCATGTGATCGTCGATGGAATACCCTGCACGACCGTGGCGGCCACCCTGGCACAATTGGGTGCCGTAATCCCCCAAGCTGCGGTGGAGCGCGCGCTCGACGAAGCCCTTCGACGTGGCGTATCGTTGCGATGGATCCGCCAAACCGTTGAGCGGCTCCATCGGCCCGGTCCGAGCGGTACCGGAACGTTGATCAGAATCCTGGCCGATGAGCGCCGCTCCGGTCGACTGCCCGACAGCTGGTTCGAGCGACTGGTCCAGCGAATCCTCCTGGCCGCCGACATTCCGGTCCCGGAACTGCAGCATCCGGTGCAAACCGGTCCGGGATCGACCCGTCGGCTCGACATGGCGTGGCCCGAGCTGAAAGTCGGACTGGAGTGTCATTCCCGTCGCTATCACTTCGGTCCGCTGAAGGAGGCGGCCGACCACCGGCGTGACCTGGAACTGGCCTCGGTCGGCTGGGAGGTCTTGTACATGACGTGGGAGCACCGCCGACACCCCGATACTTTCGTCCCGCTCCTGGCCCGCACGCTGGCGACGCGTAACCGTCAGCTTCTCCGGCCTGCGGCATGACAGCCGGACCGGCTTGCGCCACGACACCCCAACCGGAATTGGCGGATTTCGCGCCCGCACGGCGCGCGCGAAATCTGCCAGATCGGGGAGAGGGTGGGGGCTCGCCGGCTTCGGCTCGGTCTGCCTTCACTCGGGGCGCGACATCGACGCGCCGGTGGAGTCTTCGGAGGCGGTGGAGTCGGCCGTGCCGGCGGAATCGGCAATGGCGTCGAACCAGTCCGACCAGTAGAACTTCCATTCCTCCACGCTGTCGTAGGTCGGCAACCGCTCATGTTGGACGGCGACTTTGGCACGACCGTCGGCGACGGCGTCGATGGTGAAGATCGCGGCCGCACCCTCGGGGCCTATGGCGATTCGAAGCGCCTTGGTCTCCGGTTTGGACCGAAGCTCGGTTGCCTGATCGGGAAAGAGATCAGCCCGGTGTTCCTCGCTCGACAGCATCTTCCGAAGCGCATCGGCGCCGATGGCCACGGTGCGTGATTTGCTGCAGGAAAACGATCCATCGGCCCGCTGGTACGGCAGGCGTAGCCCGGTGATGCGCTCGTAGCCGACCGTCACCGCCTGGGCCCACCACCCGTCGAGCTCGTCGAAGTTCTCGAGGAGGTACGCGGCGACGGCGGTGTGATCGCTGAGGTCGCCGCCGGTCTCGTCGGCCCATGCCTCGATGATGTCGGCCCACTCGTTGTGGCCTCGACCGGTGCGGGCCTCCATCGACTCGTCGGACATCTCGGGTTGCGACACCCACTGCCGGGCCCGGGGGCCGGGCGCACCGCCACCCCCGGCCGAACCACCGGACGCTCCGGCGAGGAGCGCTCGGCGGGCCACCGTGTACCGTTCGCCGGTTGTGGCCATACGCTCACGAACTCGACGCTTGAAGGATTCCTGACGGGTCATGCCAACTCGGTTCCGTCCCGGCCCACACCGAAACAACCCACGCTTGCCCTGACGGT
>JAOUGG010000458.1 GCA_029857855.1 Acidimicrobiia bacterium
CTCCCGGGCCAGAAGGCGCTCCGATGCCTGCTCGCTCTCGCTCCAGGGGCTGACGAGCGCCCGGAACCGGTCCTCGGTCAGCGCGAAGTGGGATTCGGAGTGCCACAACGTGTCATCGGCGTCGAATCCAACCAGAGAGATGGTCATAGGGGCCACCAGGGTACCTGGTCCCGTGTGCGGTCTCGGTGGATAGCATGTCGTATGGCAATTGATCGCCGCGAACCGGCCGCCCTCTCCACCAATCTCTTCGATCAGATCCGGTCGGCCCCCAAGGTGCTGCTCCACGACCACCTCGACGGCGGGATGCGCCCGACGACCGTCATCGAACTGGCGGCCGAACAGGGCTACAGCAGCCTGCCCACCACCGATCCGGATGAACTGGCCAAGTGGTTCACCCGGGGTGCCGACCGCCGCAACCTCGAGCTGTATCTCGAGACGTTCGCCCACACGGTGGGTGTCACCCAGACGAAGGACGGCTTGATGCGGGCCGCAAGCGAGGCGGCGGAGGATCTGGTGGCCGACGGCGTCGTCTACGCCGAGATCCGCTTCGCCCCCGAGTTGCACACCGAAAACGGCCTGACCCTCGATGAGGTGGTCGAGTCGGTGCTCGAGGGATTCCGCGTGGGATCGGCGGGCCGGCCGATCACGATCGGCACCCTGTGCACCGCCATGCGCACGGCCGCCCACTCCTATGAGATCGCCGAGCTTGCGCTCCGCCATCGTGACGAGGGCGTCGTCGGGTTCGACATCGCCGGTGCCGAGGCCGGGCATCCGCCGAGCCGGCACCTCGACGCGTTCCAGCTGGCGATGCGGGAGAACTTCCACATCACGATTCACGCCGGTGAGGCGTTCGGCCTGCCGTCGATCGCCGAGGCTCTGAACTACTGCGGGGCCGAGCGGCTCGGCCACGGCGTCCGCATCGTCGATGACATCACGTTCGACGACGATGGGCGGCCCGTACTCGGCCGGCTGGCCGCCTATATCCGGGATCGACGCATTGCTCTCGAGATGTGCCCGACATCCAACGTCCACACCGGCGCGGCTCCGTCGATCGAGGAGCATCCCATCGGCCTGTTGCGGCGGCTGCGTTTCCGGGTGACCGTCAACACCGACAACCGTCTCATGAGCGATGTCACCTTGTCGGACGAGTTCATCAAGCTGGCCGAGGCGTTCGGCTACGGCATCGACGACATGGAGTGGCTGACCATCAACGCCATGAAGAGCGCATTCTGGCCGTTCGAGCAGCGGCTGCGGATCATCAACGAGCAGATCAAGCCACGCTACGCGGCGTTGCGAGCGGCCGTCCTGTAGCCTGCAGCCGATCCGGAGGATCGGCCTCTCGAGTTTGCGTTCCGCAAACTCATCGGCTTGACATGGCTGCCCTGGAGATCGATGTTTCCGTTCGGTCAGTTCAGGCCGACATCGGCGGGATAGTGGGCGTACCACTCGAGGTCGCCCCCCTGCCGTTTGAGCACCCGAGTCCACAGCGTTTCGGGTTCGGTGCAGAAGAGATCGTCGATGGTGGCGTCGACGACCCACCAGCCGTCGGATGCGATCTCCCGTTCAAGTTGCCCGGGATACCAACCGGCGTAGCCGGCGAAGACGCGGACCGCACCGACGCCCTGCGCCCGGACCAGGGCCGGCTGCTGGTCGAGGTCGACCGGGTGGGCACCGAGGATCAACTCACCGGGCGAGCCCGAGGGACGGCCGATGGCGATCAGCGCATCCTGATCGACGGGACCGCCCTCGAACAGCACTCCCGGTCCGGGATCGAGTTCGTCCCAGTCGGGGAAGATGTCGACGAGCGGGGAATCGCCCAGGGGTCTGTTGATGACGACGCCGAGGGCGCCTTCCGAGCCGTGTTCGAGGATCAGCGTCAACGTCGAGCTGAATCCATCGGCGTGCACCTCCGGCCGGGCCACGAGGATTCTGCCCGCCAGCGATACACCTAGGTACGGTATCTTCGCTTCTTCCATCAATCTGTCCTTACCGGGGAAAGCCGTGCCACGCCGACAACATTTTTCATCGGCGCGCCGTGGCGGTCCTTGAAAAAAGTTCGGTTCGTCAACCAGATTCCTCGCCGTTCCGCGCTTAGGCACATCACCCTACCTCCAGCCACCAGGGGTTGTCATCCTGAGCTGTGCAACCGGGACGCAGCAACAATGTTCGCTCGCCAACGGCATCCATAGTCGAGATGCGAATCGACCAAAAGGATAGCTCCTTGTTGAAGGATCAACACGATATGTCATGGTCTCGAAATTCGGCTTGAAATCTAATCGATTGTCTGTCGAGACCACATAGTACGATATAAAGCGACAAGGGTGGTGACAGGTATAGAAATATCGAGATGCGACCATCTCCCTGGCATCAGCATCTGCCATCAAAAGTTGAGATGGGTCGCTGATGGACCGCTCCGGCCGCTCGGTGAGACAGCCACGTCGCCGACCCCGCCCCTACTACGCATTGACCGACCATCGGCTCTAGGCTTGAGTCATGGGTGTTTTCCCGAAGGCAAACGACCGCTGCTGGTGTGGTAGCGGCAAGAAGTTCAAACGCTGCCACAAGGCGGCCACCTCCCCGGTGCAGCAGGGTCGGATCTCGCCGTTGCGTCCGGTTCCCGACTCGATCGTCAAGCCGACGTGGGCCAACGGCGGCCACGCCGACCGGTGGGACGAACCGTGGATCAAGTCTCCCGAGATCATCGAGCGCATGCACCGAACGGGGCGCGATGCCGCTGACCTTCTCGCCTATCTCGGCACGCTCTGCCAACCCGGCGTGACCACCGACGAGATCGATGCCGCCTGCCACGCCCGCTCCATCGAGCTGAACGCCTATCCGAGCCCGCTCGAGTATCCGGGTCCGGTCATTGCCTTCCCCAAGTCGGTTTGCAGCTCGGTCAACGAGGTGATCTGCCACGGCATACCGGACAACCGACCGCTGCGAGACGGCGACATCGTCAACCTCGACGTCACGTTGTTCCGGGAAGGTGTCCACGGCGACACCAATGCCACGTTCTTCGTCGGCGAGGTCGACGAGCTGTCGAAGCGCCTCGTCCAGGTGACCCGCGAGTCACTGGAGAAGGGCATCGAGGCGGCCAAGCCGGGCCGACCGATCAACGAGATCGGCCGGGCCATTCAGACCCACGCCGAGTCCCAGGGCTTCGGCGTGGTCCGGGATTTCGTGGGCCACGGCATCGGTGAACAGTTCCACACCGATCTCCAGATCTGCCACTACTACCACCCCCGACTCACCGACATCATGGAACCTGGCATGACGTTCACGATCGAACCGATGATCACAGCCGGGTCGTGGAAGGTCCGCCTGTGGGACGACGGCTGGACGGCCGTGACCGCCGATGGAAGCCGCACAGCGCAATTCGAGCACACGATCCTCATGACCGATGACGGGGCCGAGATCCTGACCACCCCCACCGACACGAGCACGCACCCCTACTGGGACACCGAGCCGTTGTCGGCCACCGGCGTCGCCTGACCGCACGCCTGAGGCCGAGTGGCCTGAACAGGAACGGAACGGCGCCGACCAGCTGTGACTAGCCGAGCCGGCCGGCGATCAGGTCCCACACACCGAGCATTCTGGTGGCCAACGCCACCACGACCACGATCAGAACCGGTCTGATCACCCGCTCGCCGCCGTCGACGGCCACATTCGCGCCCACGTAGCCGCCGACGCCCATACCGATGCTGAGGACGAGCGCCGGGATCCAACGTATCTGATCGTTGTAGAGGAAGACCGGGACGGCGATGGCGGTGATGGCCAGAATGAGAATCGTCTTCACCGCGTT
>JAOUGG010000459.1 GCA_029857855.1 Acidimicrobiia bacterium
GACGCCGAGGACTCGGACGGCTACGCCAAGGCCCAGGCCGAGGATCTGACCCGCCGCCAGAACGAGGCGCTGCTCCCGCATGTGGCCGATGCCGACGTCGTCATCTCGACCGCCTCTATTCCCGGTACGGCCAGCCCCGAGTTGATCACCACCGAGATGGTGGAGGCGATGCGGCCGGGATCGGTGATCATCGATCTGGCGGCGGAACGAGGTGGCAACTGCCGGTTGACCGACGCCGACGGCGAGGTCAACCACAACGGTGTGATGATCTTCGGCCCGACCGACCTGCCGTCGCGGGCCGCGGCCACCTCCAGTCTCATGTTCTCGAACAACGTGGTCTCCTTCATCCGCCATCTCGTCACCGCCGGTGGAGGGGACCGCGACGGCAGCGGATCGCCCGACATCGTCTGGGACTTCGACGACGAGATCACCGTCGACACCGTCGTCGGTCGCGACGGCGAGGTCGTGCATCCGAGGGTTCGGGCCAAGCTCGGGCTCGGACCGGTGCCGTCCACCAAGCCACCGACCGCCGATTCCGAGTCCGGTGCCGATTCCGAGTCCGACGCCGCCGCTGGGCGCGACACCGATGGAGACGAAGAGGAATGACGTTTCTACTGGCCCTGACCCTTTTCGTGCTGGCGGTTTTCCTCGGGGTCGAGCTGATCACCAAGGTACCGCCGACGCTCCATACCCCGCTGATGTCGGGCTCCAACGCCGTGAGCGGCATCACCCTCATCGGGGCGCTGGTGGCCGCCGGCTCCGATCATTCGACGCTCACCACCATCCTCGGCTTCGGCGCCGTGGCGCTGGCCACCGTCAACGTCATCGGCGGCTTCCTGGTCACTCACCGCATGCTCGGCATGTTCAACCGGAAACGCTGATCATGGACACCGTCATCCAGCTCGGCTACCTCGCGTCCGCCGTACTCTTCATTCTCGGCCTGAAACGCCTGTCGCGGCCCCGCACGGCGGTCCAGGGCAACCTCATGAGCTCGGTCGGCATGTTGCTGGCCGTCGTCGTCACCCTGTTCAACGCCGACATCGTGAGCTTCTGGGTGATCGCTGCCGGTCTGATCGTGGGCGGCGGGGTCGGTACGTTGCTGGCCATCCGGGTAGCCATGACCGGCATGCCCCAGCTCGTGGCCCTGTTCAACGGCTTCGGCGGGCTGGCCTCGCTGCTGGTCGGGGCGGCGACGCTCGAGCAGGCGCTCGATCTGGCCGACGGCGCCGACCTGGGTGTCGAGTTCCTCTCCACCGCCTCCCTCACCGTGCTCATCGGCTCGATCACGTTCTCCGGTAGCGTCGTGGCGTTCGCCAAGCTGCAGGAGATCTGGAGGGATCTCGGTAGCCCGACGGTGGTGCGGGCGGCCAACATCGGACTGGTTGCGCTGAGCGCGCTGCTCGCGGTGATGATCGTCGTCAGCCCTACCTCGTGGTGGCTGTGGGCCCTCGCCGTGGTGGCGCTCGTGGCCGGCGTGACACTCGTTTCGCCCATCGGCGGAGCCGACATGCCGGTGGTGATCGCCCTGCTCAACTCGCTGTCGGGTCTGGCCGCCTCCACGACCGGTTTCGTGCTCGACAATTCCCTGCTGATCATCGCCGGTGCGCTGGTCGGCGCCAGCGGGCTCGTCCTCACGTTCATCATGTGCACCGCCATGAACCGGACCCTCGTCAACGTGCTGTTCGGAGGCATCGACACCAGCGGGGTGGTCGCCGACGGTGACGAGGTCTACGCCGGCAAGATCACCAGTTCGTCGGCCGACGAGGTGGCCATGATTCTCGACACCGCCGAGCGGGTCGCCATCGTCCCCGGCTACGGCATGGCGGTCGCTCAGGCACAACATGCGGTGCGGGACCTGACCACGGCGCTCGAGGCGCGAGGGATCGACGTGGTGTTCGCCATCCATCCGGTCGCAGGGCGAATGCCCGGTCACATGAACGTGCTGCTGGCCGAGGCCGAGATCCCCTACGAGCAGCTGAAGGAGATGGAGGTCGTCAACCCCTCGTTCCCCCAGGTAGACGTGGCCATCATCATCGGCGCCAATGACGTCGTGAACCCCGATGCGCGCGAGAACCCGAGCAGCCCGATCGCCGGGATGCCTATCCTCGACGTCGACCGGGCTCGCACCGTGGTCGTCATCAAGCGGTCGCTCAGTCCCGGGTTCGCCGGGATCCCCAATCCGCTGTTCGCACTCGACAACACCTTGATGCTGTTCGGCGATGGCAAGGCGGCGGTGGAGGACATTTCGGCCGCAATGGCCGAGCTCTGACGTACCCGTTCTGCGGACGTCAGGTGACACGGAGTGTCACCTGAACGCCGAATTTCGGATCAGGTGGCCTTCAGGAAAAGGGTGTAGGCGTCGTTGTCGGTTTCGTCCCAGTAGCGGTAGCCGAGGTCATCGAGATGATCGTTGAGATCGTCTCGCGTTGACGGCGGGACGTCGATCGCCACGAGCACCCGCCCAAAGTCCGAGCCGTGGTTGCGGTAGTGGAACAGGGTGATGTTCCAGTCGATGCCGACCGACTCGAGGAAGCGGAGAAGCGCACCCCGCCGCTCCGGGAACTCGAAACGATAGACCCGTTCGTTGGCCACGTCGGCCGCCGGCCCACCGGCCAGGTGGCGCACGTGCAGCTTCGCCATCTCGTTGTCGGTCAGATCGGCCACGGCGTAGCCCGACGATCGGAGGTGGTCGATGAGGTCATGACGGTCGGCCGCGCCGGGCTTGAGTTCGAGTCCGACGAAGATCCTTGCCAAGTCGGCGTCGTTGCGACGGTAGTTGAACTCGGTCACGTGGCGATCACCGACCGCCCGGCAGAAGTCGAGGAAGCTGCCCTGGCGTTCCGGGATCGCGACGGCCAGCAGGGCCTCGCGCCGGTCGCCGATCGCCGTGCGCTCCGCCACGTGTCCCAGGCGGTTGAAGTTCATGTTGGCGCCACAGTTGATGGCCACCAGCCGCTGGCCGGCGATGCCGGTGTCATCGACGTAGCGGTGCATCCCGGCCACGGCCAGCGCGCCGGCCGGTTCGACAACGGTGCGGGTGTCGTCGAAGATGTCACGGATTCCGGTACAGAGTTCGTCGGTGGTGACGGTGATGATGCCGTCGAGATGGCGTTGGCACAGCTCGAAGGTGAGCTCGCCGACCTTCTTGACCGCCACGCCGTCGGCAAAGGTGCCGACATGGTCGAGCGGCACCGGATGGCCGGCCTTGATCGCCGCCTCCATACTGGCGGCGTCGACGGGTTCGACACCGAACACCAGCGTGTCGGGCCGCCGGACCTTGATGTAGGTGGCGACGCCGGCGGCCAGGCCACCGCCACCGACCGGCACGAATACGGCGTGAATCGGATCCGGACTCTGGTCGAGGATTTCCCGGCCGATGGTGCCCTGCCCGGCGATCACGTCGAGATCGTCGAAAGGATGCACGAAACGTAGTCCATCGGTCTCGGCCCGCTGCCGGGCCAGATTCTGGGCGTCGTCGTAGTGCTCGCCGTGGAGGACCACCTGGCCGCCGAGCGCCTCCACCGCCCTGACCTTGATCTCGGGCGTCGACAGCGGCATCACCACATAAGCGGGAATGCCCCGTCGGGCGGCGGCCATTGCGACCCCCTGGGCGTGGTTGCCGGCCGAACTGCAGATGACGCCCCGCTCGATGTCGGCGTCGTCGAGGTTGAGGATCTTGTTGGTCGCCCCCCTGACCTTGAATGAGAACGTCGGCTGCTGATCCTCCCGTTTCAGGAACACCCGGTTGCCGAGCCGTTCGGTGAGGATCGGGGCCGGGGTCAGCGAGGTTC
>JAOUGG010000461.1 GCA_029857855.1 Acidimicrobiia bacterium
TCCGAAGTACGGCCTCTGCCCTGATCTACGGGATTGCCGCGATCGTCGTTCTCGACATCCTCGGAATCAGTGTTGTACCGATCCTTGCGTCGCTCGGAATCGCCGGCATCGCCATCGGCTTTGGTGCACAAAGTCTCATCGAGGATCTGATCTCTGGCGTCATGTTGATCATCGAGGATCAGCTCGGCGTGGGCGATCGAGTCGACGTCGGCGTCGTCGAAGGTGATGTGGAACGACTCACGCTGCGTTCCACGGTGATCCTGGCCCGCAATGGCGTGCGCTGGTACGTGCCCAACAGCGAGATCAGGCATGTGGCCAACGAGTCTCAGCACAGCGCGCGAGCCAGCGTGAAGATCGGCGTCGCCGGCGACACGGACCTGCGCTCTGCGGCCGCCACATTCCGTCAGGGACACTCGACATGGTCGCCGAGGAGCGGTGGCGCGATTCCGGCATCGAAGACGTCCGCGAGCCCTTCGTTGCCGAACTGGCCGAGAACGCCATTGTGTTGGAGCAACGCCTCTTCGTCGACCCCGTCGAACGCCGCGCCATTGAACGGGCGCTGCGGGAACGCTTCGTCGCGGCCGCAGCCGAGGCGGATATCGAGCTTCCAAATGCGCAGCTCGACGTCAACCTCCGCAGCGTCGCCGGCAGCTGATTCGACGAGTCGCCGCCGTGTTGCCTTCGACGTGTCGGATCCCAAATGCGGTCGACAGCGCAGTTGACGGAGTGGTCGCGAAGCCTCGGATGAAGGCCTGCCTGGTGGCAGGTTGTGAGCCGGGGGGCTGCCTGTGTGCTGCCTCGGTGGTGTCCGCCGGGCCACCCAGATGTCAACCCTTCGGGGGAGGAACTGATGGGCGGGTCAAGACCAAAGAGCAAGAAACCGTTTGAAATACCAAAGCGCCTGGTTTTCCGGGCGTGGAGACAGGTCCGGGCCAATGATGGTGCTCCGGGCGTGGATGGTGTCAGTGTCGCCGAGTTCGAGACCGATCTACAGGACAATCTGTACAAGGTCTGGAACCGGATGTCGTCGGGGGAGCGCGGCGGCGATCGCGCCGAGCAGGCTCCGGTCATCATCGGTCAGCTCGGGCCGGTCGATCTGGCGGCGTAGCACTCCGAGTTGGTGGCGCAGGACGATGATCTCGAGGTCCTTCGAGCGGCCAGAACGCACGATGAGTCGGGCGAGTGCGGTCAGGGATCGGTAGAGGATGCGAAACACGAGGCACCAGCATCGAGGTTTCTCGCCTGGTCAGCACCCACACGCGAGTTTCCGAGCCCCACAGGGAGCGACGAAAGTCCTACTCAGCGTGCTGTGCAGGTGCAGGGGTGTCGTTGTGCTAATGCTCTGCTAATGCCCGCTGCGGCCGGCGCTATCGGCCGGGCGGGGGCGCAGCGAGGATGGATTGGCATACGATTGCCGTGCTCGCAAATCCCGAGTCGGTCCTGTATTGCCGTCGACCGTCGCGGCCAGGTGGTCGTTGAGCTGGCAACGCCCTACTTCACCGTCGGTGGTCTCGTTCCCGCTCACCTGGTCCTGCCGGAGCCATCCGCTGAAATCGCCGATCTGGTGGATGAGGTCGAGACGCTGGTCAGAGCCCACGCGTGCCACTTTCCGATCAGCACAGGCGTTCCAGCATGCACGAGTTTCCGAGCCCCACACCCTCACGAGCGGTCAGGCGTCGAGTTGCAGATTGACACCTATCTGCCTCGAAAGGTATATTGGAACCCATGGCCTTGAGTATCAAGAGTGAGCGAGCAGATCAGCTGGCGCGTGATCTCGCTGCGCTTACGGGAGAGTCGATCACCGATGCCGTGGTGGCGTCGCTCGAAGCTCGTCTTGAGGTTGAGCGTCGACGTCGGCGGTCTCTGGGGTTTGGCGACATCGTGGAACGCTTTCGTCGGTTGCCGGAGTTCGACGGACGCGACCCCGATGACATCATCGGCTACGACGAGCATGGACTGCCGGTGTGATCGTCGTCGATACGTCGGCAATCGTCGCGGTCTTGTTCGGCGAACCGGGCAGTGCTGAACTCGAACGTCATTTGCTCGGAGATCGCGGTGTGATGTCCGCAGCGACGCGCGTGGAACTGGGCATCGTCATCGAGGCCAAGACGGGTTCAGCGGGAACCCAGTTACTCGAAGAGCTTCTTGGCCGAGTTGAGATCGAGATCGCCCCAGTGGATGCCGAGCTCGCAGAGGAGGCGATCGTGAGCTGGCGTCGGTTCGGTAAGGGGCGTCATCAGGCTGGACTCAACTTCGGTGATACGTTCTCGTATGCACTCTCAAGGCGGCTCGGACAACCTCTGTTGTTTGTAGGTAACGACTTCTCGCATACCGACGTCACGGTGCCCTGACCGACTCGACGCGAATGCGCCAGCGGTCAACCTGCGGTCAACTCCACGCTCAGGGTCCGCGTGTACTTACAGGTCGTATCTGAGCCGAAACTGAGCCGTCGATCCACCGGCCTCGACATTGTCGACGAGTGAGGCCGTCACATCACATTCGATACCCCTCGACCCGATCCGCTCGCAGTTCACAGCCGATCCGACGGGCTCGAGCTCGTAGAGCTCCGGGCCGGATTCGTCGTAGGTGACCGGAGCGGCGGAGGGCTCGCCCAGGTCGATGAACGGGTCGCCCGACGTCGACATCGCATCCGAACGAAGCATCGCTCGGATGGGTGGAACGGCGTTGTCGGGAAGGTCAAATGTCAGCCATATCTGGACGCCGTCGCCATCGGGAAACCCCGGGATGAGGTTGTCTCCCGCGAACAGTCCAGCGCCGCTGCGGGCGAAGCAGCGCGGCGTGTGGCCCTCCATCGAGCCTCCCTGGTTCGGAATCGTCTCCACAGGATCGGTCCGGGAGATGGTCGCCTCCACCGGTCGGTCGGTACCTCCAGTGCTGCAGGCAGCGACAAGAAACGCGAGAGTGACGCCGAGTCCGAGTCGTCTAGCGAAGGCCATCGAGCAGACCTTGCGCGCCGTACCGCGACCTGAATCTCCTGATCGGTCGTCGGTGCCTTCGCATTGCTGGCCATGGTTCGGCTCGGTGCACCGCGTGCGTTCATGCGGCTGACGCTGATCGGCGTACACGGGTGGCTCCTCATGGGCGTCGCCATGTGGCTCCTCGCCGAGCGGCCCCGCCGGCTTTGAGCGCAGTCGACCGCGGTCGGGTCGCTGCAGCCGACCCTCGTGGCGTTGGGACTGGCGCATCTTCCGCTTCTGGTGCTGGGCATCGTGGTGTTCGCCTCGGTGGGACTGTTCGACATAGTCGGCCCTGGCCTGGTGGTGGCCGTGTTCGTTGCGGGGTTCTGGTTCCCAGCAGGCCTCGTCATGGCCGTGGCCCACGTTCACCGGCTCAGCCTGATCCGTGCCGCGCTGGTGGTGGCGCTGCCATACCTCTTCTGGTTGATGACGGTGGGGCGCCATTTCCATGACCGCATCCAACACCTGCTCCGAGGCCCCTCGGTCGGCGGCGCATTAGGGGATCTGCCCCGGTCGTGACGCGGTGGGGGAGTGACGTTCTACGAACCTGATGCTGGTGCGGAGCGCAATTGCTGTCGCGTATGACCTGCGGTTGGTTCCGTGGCTGTTCGAGCATTGGGCGCAGCGACTCGTGCCTTCCGGGCAGCTACCCACTGATAGCGGGTCACTGTCCCGACTCCTTCACCCAGAAGGCCGTCGCTCGCTTGAGTAGGAGGTTGACCCGGCCGTCGTAGAAATTTGGTGGTGGTCCTCCGCCTCGTTCGTGCTGTGAGGCACGCTCGGGGTTCTCACACCTTCCAAGTGAAACGG
>JAOUGG010000460.1 GCA_029857855.1 Acidimicrobiia bacterium
GTCGCCCGAAGGACGGCATCCCGCACGGCGTCGGCCACCGTCGGCTGCGGTATCCCGGCCACCCGACCGATACGAGGTGTGCTGGAGCGGGAGCCGGTCCGGCTGAAGAGCAGGAACGACCAGACGACGATCGTGACCGCCACACAACCTGCCCCGATCCACAACATCGGTTCGCCCTCGGTCAGTCCCGGGCGTGGTATGACGGTGACCGATTCGGCTGGCAGCACCGCCGCGAACGATCCGGCGCTCATCGTCGTCCGATCCCGGCACCGGGGTCGAAGATCGACTGGTCGACCTGGATGGAGTACTTGGCCATCTTGTCGAGCTTGCGGGGTCGGACGCCGGTGGCCCGCAGGGTCTCCTTGCCCGGGCCACTGCCCGGCTCGAAGGTGAAGATCTCGTCGAGCGAGATCTGATCGCCCTCCAGCCCGATCACCTCCGTGACGCTGGTGACCATCCGTCGACCGTCACGCAGACGCTCGAGCTGGATGATGATGTCGATGGCGGCCGCCATCTGCTCCCGCACCGCTCGGGCCGGTAGTTCGAACCCGGCGAACATCACCATCGTCTCGAGCCGGCTGGTCGCCTCCCGCGGGGCGTTGGCGTGGAGGGTCGTGAGCGAACCGTCGTGTCCGGTGTTCATGGCCTGGAGCATGTCGAGGGCCTCCGCACCACGGCACTCACCGATCACGATGCGGTCGGGCCGCATACGAAGGCTGTTGCGTAGCAGGTCCCGGCTGGTCACCTCACCGGTTCCCTCCAGGTTCGGGGGCCGGCACTCGAGCCGGATCAGGTTCCTCTGCCGTAGTTTCAGCTCGACGGCGTCCTCGATGGTGACGATGCGCTCGTTGTCGGGGATGAAGCTCGACAACATGTTGAGGAACGTCGTCTTGCCGGTGCCGGTACCACCGGACACGAGGATGTTGAGTTTCCCCTGGACGCAGGCCTGAAGAAACGAAACCGCCTGCGGGGTGATGCTCCGCCGGTCGATGAGTTCACTGGCGGTCAGCCCGCTCTTCATGAACTTCCGGATGGTGAGCGACGGTCCGTCCACCGCGAGCGGCGGGATCACCGCGTTCACCCGGGAGCCGTCGGGCAGGCGGGCGTCGACCATGGGCGACGTCTCGTCGATGCGGCGTCCTATGCCGGTGACGATCCGGCTGATGACCTGGCGGAGGTGGGCGTCGGTCCGGAACTTGATGTCGGACATGGAGATCACACCGTCCCGCTCGACAAAGATCGCATCGGTGCCGTTGACCATGACCTCGCTGACAGCCGGGTCTTCGAGCAGCGGCTCAATCGGACCGTAGCCGAGGATGTCGTTTGTGACCGAGGTGATCATCTGCCGCTGCTCACGGCTGTCCAGCGGCAGATTCTCATCGCGGATGAGACGCTCGAGCTCCTCACCGACGAGGCGACGAAGCTCCTCCTGCGACAGATCGGATTCGCTGGTGGCGGTGCCGACCTGGTCGACCAGTTTGATCCGTACCCTGTCACCGAGGTTGTCGAGGAACCGGCCGGTCTCCGCGTTGCCGATCGACTTCAACGGCGCCCGCCGTTCGACAGGGCGGGCGCTGCCGGTCGGTGAGTCCGAGTTGAGGTCGGCGAGAAGTTTTCCCAGGCTCATGACTGGCGGAACCATCCTCGCTCGGTCGATTGGGCTGCCACCGGCGCACCGCGCAGGGCCACGGCCAGGGCGGCGAAGGTGTTGGCCACCGAGCCCCGGGGCCGGGCCTCGAGGTAGGCGGATCCCTCGTTGGCGGCGGCGGGCAGGTTCCGGTCGTATGGCAGCACGTAGTCGATGCGACGGCGTAGTACGGCCTCGACGTCCTCCCGGGTGAGCGAGCTGCGACGTTCCTCCTTGTTGAGGATCACGTGGCGGCGGGCCCGCTGGAAGCCGACGGCGTCGTAGCCATCGAGGTGGCGCTCGAGGGTTCGGACGCCACCGATCTCGGGTGTGGTCACCGCCAGGACCTCGTTGGCGGCCCGGACGGCGGCGACGGTGGCATCGGAGGTTCCGGGGCCGGTGTCGATCAGCACGACCCGGAACATCCGGGTCAGCTGATCGATCAGGTTCTGCACGCCCTCGGCCTCGACGGCGGCCGCCTCGACGAGCGACGTCGGTGCCGGCAGGAGAAGCGCACCGGAGCCATGACTGGTCAGGCTGAGCTTGAGGCTCGTCGGATCATCGACGACGCCGGAACCCACGACCGTTGACACGTTGGAGGCGACCTCCATACCGAGGCTGTCGGCGATGTCGCCTCCGGTGAGATCGAGATCGACGATGACCAGCTCACCCGGCATCCGGGAGGCCAGGGCGTAGGCCAGATTGACCGCGACGGTCGTCTTGCCGACGCCCCCCTTCGGACCGAGAACCGTGATGACCGTCCCCCGTTCCGGGCGAACCTCACCCCGTGAGTTGGATCGTATGGAGGCCGCCTCGCCGAGGAGCCGAAGCGCCTCCCGCAGTTCGTGGTGATCGTCGGAGGGCGAGACGACGTCCCGCACGCCATGGCTCATGGCCGAGGCGAGGAAGTCGGTCGTCGGTTCGCACACGGCGATGCAGTCGACCTCCGGACGGCTGGTCCGGAGGAATGCCGATGACTCGAGGACAACGTCGGACTCGATGTCAGGCCCGAAGACGATCACGTCGACGGTCAGCGAGGCCAGCCAAGACGTACGATCCTCGGCCGCCATCTCGGTGGTTATCGGATCCTCGCTCCTGACGTTCGTGTCGGCGGGCGGCTTGTCGACGAAGCCCTCCATCGTCGGGTCGCTGCTGATCACGGCAATCGTGCTCATTGTCCCTCCTCGCTCGCCTGGTCGGTGTCGGTTGATTCCGTGGTCTGCTCGGTCGAGGCGTCCGCCGTTTCGCCGGGCTCGTCGCCGGGCTGATCGTCGTCGGGCCGATCGTCGGGTTCGCCGTCGGCTGCGGCGAGTACCGAGGTCAGCGCGTCGGAGAGCGCCCCGTCGAAGAGGTTCTCGACCTGCACCAGCTCGCCCGATTCCGCGGTCGGCTCGTCGCCTTCCCGGGCGAGCCAGACGATGCCGTACTCGTCTGCGAACACCACTCGTTCGGCCTCGGTCGGATCGACCGCCAGTGTCACGAGGAAGTCGGAACCCGGGGTCTGACGGTTGCGGTCGTTCTCCTCACTGGTCAGCGTCTCGGGCGCCGCCGACTGGACGTTCGTGACGAGAGCCTGGCGGATGAGGACCCCGCTGGCCGGATCGACGGTGTCGTCGCTGAGATCGATGTCGCCGACGTAGGCCACCACCGCCACCCGTTCACCGGGGACGATCTGGCCGCCCACGGCCCGCGACGGGTTGATCTGTACGGTGACCTCGACCAGGCCTGCTTCGACCTGCACCTCACCTCCGGCCACCAGGCGGGTTTCCCCGTCGAGGAAGCGGGCGGCGAGCAGTTGCTCACCGGGAACGAGGTCGACCGAGGTGATCATGTCACCGACCTGTGCCAGGTCGGTGATGGCGCCCGGCGTCCGGCTGGATGCGGGAACCCGACGGATCTCGGTGCTCAGCGCCAACTCATCGGTCCGGGTGCCCGCTTCGACCGGCTGGGTGGCGACGACGACGTCGACCAACTGCTGACCGGCCAGCGCACGATCCTCGGCGGTTCGCACGTAGCGAACGAGCGTGAACACGCCGACGGTGCCGATGACCAGTGCCATGGCGGCGGCTCCCAATCGCTTTGCGTTGGGTCTCATGAATCGATCCCTCGCTTCTCTCCATCAAAGGACGATCCGGGTGATCGCCATCGGTTCAGGTCATCC
>JAOUGG010000462.1 GCA_029857855.1 Acidimicrobiia bacterium
GACCGCCGCGGCCAGCGCCTCGAGGTCGACCGGGGTCGCCTCCACCCCGTAGGAGTTGTGGCCTCCACTAACCTTCACCAGCGGATCGGACCCCAGCGCGGCCGCCAGCCCGCCCCGTTCGACCGCCTCGTCGTCGAAGCCGATCAACACCAACGCAACCCGACCGCCCACGCCCTCGACGAGCGCGTTGGTGGCCAGCGTGGTCGACAGCGAAACCAACGACACGTTGGCCGGGTCGGGGTCCAGTTGTTCCAGCGCTTGGCGGATCCCGATCGTCAGATCCGGACGGGTTCGGGTTTTGCTCCACGCCACAACACCGGAGCCAGGGCGGCTCGGGCCGTCGAGGGTCGCCTCGTCGAAGAGGACGGCGTCGGTGTAGGTGCCGCCGGTGTCGATGCCGATCAGCACGTTCAGATCCCGGTTACGTCCCGGGCCCAGCGGGTCGCCTCTTGACCGTAGAGAAGGCTGACGACGATACCCACGACCATGAGTAGGCCACCGATCACGTAGTAGTGCCGGGGGATCGGACCCTCGTCGGGTACGACGGGCAGCTTTTTGCGGAGCCAAGGCACGACCGGGTTGTCGGGCCAGACCATGTTGAGGCCGACGAGGATGACGGCCCAGCCCGGTCCGGTCAGCGGAATCATCGGGATGCCGATGGCGATGAGAAATATGCCGAGCACGATCTGCAGAAGCCGGTGCCTGGAAGCCTGCTGTTCCCGCTCCGACAGCCCGGGGTCCAGGTCGGCGTAGTCGGCCTCGACACCGTGGATGTCATGAGGCTCGGATGCTGGTCGATCGGTGCTCATACTGGTCCGATTCTACCGTCGGTCCGGCTGTGGCCGGTTCGGGTCAGGTTCCGGCCAGTTTCGCCACGATCGGGGCGAAGGCGTCAACCTCGGCCTGACCGATCACCACGTAGCTGAAGCCGAAACGCTGGCGGCGCTCCCGGATCGTATCGATGATCTGCTCGGTGGTTCCGACGAGCGCAAGGGGCGATTCGAGAGCCTGCTCGGCGCTCAGCCCAACGCCGGCCGCCATGGAGCCCAGCAGCTCGTCGCGATTGTCGGTGACGACCGGGAAGAACACCCGGATCTGGAGTTCGATGCCGTCGAACCGATCACCCGCCCCGTCCTTGACCCAGGTCAGCTTCTCCTCGTAGCGTTCGGCGGTGGCGTCCGATCCGGTGCCGGCATCGATCACACCCGCAGCCAGATTGGGGTTGATCCCGACGATGTCGGCCAGGCGCCCGGCGAGACGAAGGAATCGAGGTCCGCCGCCGCCGATGAGGAACGGCGGATGCGGCCGCTGAACCGGCTTCGGGGTGCCGTTCAGGTTGCTGATCGAGTAATGTTGGCCCTCGAAGCTGAACGGTTCCTCGGCGAACAGCCCCTTCAGGATCTCGATCGACTCGACCATACGATCGATGCGGACGCCGGGGCGGTCGTAGTCGATCCCCGCTTCGGAGTAGTCGGACTTCATCCAGCCGGCCCCGATGCCGAGCTCGAGGCGGCCGTCGGACAGCAGGTCGAGGGTGGCTGCCTCCTTGGCGAACACGACGGGGTGGCGGTAGTCGTTGCACCAGACGAGGGCCCCGACACGCAGCGTGTCGGTGGCCTCGGCCGCCGAGGTGAGGGCCACGATCGGCGCCAACTGGTCGTCGAAGTGATCGGGGAGGGTCATGGTGGAGTAGCCGAGGTCCTGGATCTTGCGGGCCAGCTCCACCCAGGCGGATCGCGACGACGCGGACTTGCACTGCACACCAAAGCGGAACGGTCGGGTCATGGGCCACAGTCTAGGTTGGTGTTGGCCTGCCCCTTCGAGTCGGTCCTACAGTGAACCCATGATCGAGCAAGCCTGCCGCTACCAGGGCTACGAGGCGAGCCGAGGCGAACCCAACATAGTGGTCGACGGATCGCCGAACGACGCCACGGTGCTGACCCTGACCCACTGGCCCGGCTACGCGGTGGAATCGTCGCTGTGGGGGGACCTGTCCGCCGAGATCGTGTTCAACTACCTCGATCGGCTGGTCGCCGGCGGTGACGGTCCGGCCGCGCCGGTGGTCACCAACAACCACTTCGATCAGGACGGCCTCGTCAGCATCCACACGCTGGTGCGGCCGGAGGAGTCGCTGGCCAACCGCGACCTGCTCATCGATCTGGCGGCGGCAGGTGACTTCGCCACCTACCGGGATCGACGGGCAGCACGAGCGTCGATGGTGTTCTCCCGCCGGGCCGTGGGCGGCGAGAACTGCAGCTACGACGAGTTCACCGATCGTCTCTACGAGGAGTGCCTGCCGCTGGTACTGCCGGTTCTGCTCGACAACGATCGTTACCGCGATGAGTGGGCCGACGAGGACGCCGAGCTGTCGCGGTGCGAGGCGGCACTGACCGACGGCGTGGTCACGGTCGACATCGAGGAGCCACTCGACCTGGCGGTGTTCACCGTGCCCGAGGACTTCGTGGCCAGGGGCGGCCACCGATTCGGCGGTCAGCATCTCGCCGGCCTGCACCCCATGGCGGTCAACAACCGCGTTGAGCAGTTCCGGCTGTTGACCGTGCACGGCCGCCGCTACCACTATGTCGACCGGTACGAGACGTGGATCCAGTACCGGTCGCGCCGTCCGCAACCCCGCATCGATCTCGGTCCGCTGGCCGAGGAGCTGTCGGCGGCGGAGTCGGGTTCGGTGTCCTGGACGGCCTCGGGGCCGAGTTCGCTGACACCGGAGCTGGGCCACGACGGCGAGTCGAGCATCGACGCCGAGATGGTGTTGTCGCTCGTCCGTCGTCACCTGTCCTCCCAGCCGGCGGCGTGGGATCCCTACCCCATCGGTGAAGAGCCCACCCCTCCCGAAATTCGGAGCTGAGGTGACACTGGGTGTCGTCTGGGAGCCGCAGAACGGCAAGGCGGCCGAAATTCGGAGCTGAGGTGACACTGGGTGTCGTCTGTCGCACGCAGAACGACAAGGCTTCGGGAAGGGTCGATGTCGGAGGGCACGCGTAGGCTGGATGGGTGAGCGACTACGACCAGGTGCTCGACGGGTTCAGCCCGGCCGCGGCGGAGTGGTTTTCCACCACGTTCCCCGAGCCCACGGCGCCCCAGGTCAAGGGCTGGCCGGTCATCGCGGCCGGCGACCACACGCTGATCCTGGCCCCGACCGGATCGGGCAAGACCCTCACCGCTTTCTTCTGGGGCCTCGATCAGCTCACCACCCGACCGCGACCGGACGACGTCGATCACCGCACCCGCATCCTCTACATCTCCCCGCTCCGGGCTCTGGCCGTCGACGTCGAGAAGAACCTGCGAGCCCCGCTGCAGGGGGTTCGGCTCGCCGCCCAGCGTCTGGGTGAACCGTTCCACGAGCCGACCGTCGCCCTCCGCACCGGCGACACCTCGGCCGAGGAGCGACGCAAGCTGGCCAAGGACCCGCCCGATCTGCTGATCACGACACCCGAGTCGCTCTACCTGATGCTCACCTCCCGCGTTCGGGAGACGCTGGCCGGCGTCGAGACCGTCATCATCGACGAGATCCACGCCCTGGCCGCCACCAAACGGGGCGCCCACCTGGCGCTGAGCCTGGAACGGCTGGAGCGGATCACCGACACGCCGCCGCAACGCATCGGGCTGTCGGCCACTCAGCGGCCACTCGATGAGATCGCCCGGTTCCTCGGCGGCTACCACGACGGTCGCCCGCGGCCTGTCACCATCGTCGACTCGGGTATCACCAAGGAACTCGACATTGAGGTCATCGTGCCGGTCGAGGACATGGGCCGTCTCG